>NZ_DAIRTR010000095.1:0-12060 GCF_036803785.1 Pelomicrobium sp.
CCCGCCCCCCATCGACCGGTGCGCCCGCCAGCCCGGCCAAGACCTTCAAATTCTCCTGGGCGCTCAGCTCATCTTTGATCCCGTTCAGGTGTCCCACATAATGGAGCTGCGCGAAATATTCGTCGCCCAAACGGCGAATCGGTTCCCCGCCCCAGCGGATCTCTCCCGATTCGGGGGCGAGGAGACCGCACAGCATGCGAAGCAAGCTGGTTTTGCCGCTGCCGTTGGGGCCCGCGACATGCAACAGGCTTCCCGCGGTCAGCTCAAAGCTCACCCCGCGGAAGATTTCCCGTTCTCCCCGGACGCACTGGAGGTCGTTTGCAGTCAGCACGAGAAAAGTAAAAGTGCGAATTATAAGGTTTTTTGAGACATCGTGGGCACTGTCCCGGTCAGGGGCGCTCGCCCGCTCTCCGTTTCTCGGGAGAAAGCTCCCCTTACGAGGTTTCCCTTCACAGCATCTTGCCCCCATCGGGCTTGGCCTGCGGCTGCGAGGCAATTTCCCAACGCTAGCGGCGCTCCTGGCCATGGCCCTCACCCCCTTTTCCCAGAGCGTGGTCGCCGAGACGCTCATCGTCGGCTCGAAGCGCTTTACCGAGTCTTACATCCTGGGAGAGATCGTGCGCCAAACAGCTGTGCGGGCAGGGCAGGCCGCGCTCCACCGGCCGGGGCTCGGCAATACCGCCATCGTCTTCGAGGCGATCAAGTCCGGCGCGATCGACCTCTATCCTGACTATACGGGAACCCTGAGCCGGGAAATCCTGGGCAGTTCCACGCCCTTGAGCCTCGCCGAGCTGAACCTCCAGCTTGCTCCCTATGGCCTCGCCGTCGGCATTCCCCTGGGATTCAACAATACCTACGCCCTGGCGGTGCGGGAAGACGTGGCCGAGCAGCGAGGGCTCCAGCGCATTTCTGACCTCGTAGGCCATCCGGACCTAAGGCTCGGACTATCTCAGGAATTCCTGGGCCGACGCGACGGCTGGCCGGGCTTGAAAGAGGCGTACGGATTGCCGTTTTCCAATCCGCGCGGGCTCGACCATGGGCTCGCCTATGCAGCGCTCGCGGCGGGCCAAGTGGACGTGATCGACGTCTACACGACCGACGCCCAACTCACCCGCTATCGGCTACGGGTCCTGGAGGACGATCGCAAGTATTTCCCCTCCTATGAAGCCGTGCTGGTCTACCGCACCGACGTGCCCCGCCGCTTCCCCAAGGCGTGGCAGGCGCTTGAAGCCTTGGCCGGAACGATCCCCGCCTCCACCATGGTGCGCCTCAATGCCGAGGCGGAACTCGCAGGCAGACGCTTTGCCGACGTGGCAGCGGGCTTCCTCGGCGACAGGGGCGCGGCAGGCTCGCCGCCGAGAGAACGAAGCTTGATGGAAGTCCTGGCAGGGCCGGATCTTGCGCGTTTGACCTTGGAACACGTGCTGTTGGTCTTTGGCTCCCTGGTTCTCAGCACGGCGATCGGGATTCCTCTCGGCGTCGCGGCTCAACGCGCTCCCCGGCTTGGTGCGGCCGTGCTCGCGACGGTGGGTGTCGTCCAGACGATCCCTGCCTTGGCGCTGCTTGCCTTTCTGATCGCTGCCCTGCAGCGGATCGGGGTGATGCCTGCACTGGTGGCACTGGTGCTCTACGGGCTTTTGCCCATCGTGCGCAACACCCACGCCGGCCTGCAGGAGGTTCCGCAGGGGATCAGGCAATCCGCCACTGCCCTAGGGTTATCGCCACCCCAGCGCCTGGGGCTGATCGAGCTGCCCCTCGCCGGCCGCGCCATCCTGGGGGGGATCAAGACCTCGGCGGTCATCAACGTGGGCACTGCCACCATCGCCGCCTTCATCGGCGCGGGCGGCTACGGCGAGCGCATCGTGGCGGGCCTCGCGCTCAACGATCAGAAAATGCTTCTCGCTGGTGCCATCCCGGCGGCAGTCTTCGCCCTGCTCGTCCAGGGACTCTTCGATCTCCTAGAGCGCCGCTGGTACGCTTGGGCGCACAGCGGCTCGGGCGCATCGAACCGGTTCTGACCGTTCTCTGCACTGGAGGATACAGAACGATCCCAGCGTGGGCAAAAGCTCCTTGCGGTGGAATCCCCCTGGGCACAAGGGGCCCTACCCTCGTAGGTGGTGCACTGAAAATCTCCCGAGCAATCACGTCGGGACCGCCGCGCCCGGGTTCACCGCGGCGGTCCCGCGCGCGGACTGTTGCTCGAAGCCAGGCAAAATTACGCCGAAGATTTGCGAAAACTGCCCGACATTGCGGAGGCCCTTGGAGACGTTGCGTAACTCTTTGATTATGGGGTGGCGGATGGGATTCGAACCCACAACAACCGGAATCACAATCCGGGACTCTACCGTTGAGCTACCGCCACCACGGACGACACCCATTCGCGTTGGTAGGGCGTGCCCGACAGGAATCGAACCTGTAACCCCCAGCTTAGAAGGCTGGTGCTCTATCCGGTTGAGCTACGGGCACGAGGCGCTCCACAGGCTCGCCCGCCTTGCCGAATGGGTATCCGATCTGGTCGGGGTGGAGAGATTTGAACTCCCGACATCCTGGTCCCAAACCAGGAGCGCTACCAGGCTGCGCTACACCCCGTAAAGGGCGCAATATACCGCTACCCCCATAAAAAATCAATGAAATTGCCACCTTGTCAGGTTGTTTTTACTTGCAGTGTAGCGGCGATTTTGCTATTAAAGCGCTTTTTTGTGCACAGAGGCCAACCCCATGCCAAACCAAGGCAGCAAGACGCTTCCTCCCTACAAACCCAAAAAGGGAGAGCCCTACATGAATCCGCGCCAGCTCGCCTATTTCCGGAAAGTGCTGGAGGCGCTCAAGCTCGAGCTTAGCCAAGACATCGACCGCACCGTTCACGCCATGCAGGACGAGGCGACGGTGTTTGCCGATCCCAATGATCGGGCCAGCCAGGAATCGGACATGGCGCTTGAGCTGCGCAACCGGGACCGGGAGCGCAAGCTCATCAAGAAGATCGATGAAACCATTGCCCGCATCGACGCGGGAGAGTACGGGTATTGTGAGAGCTGTGGGGCGGAAATCGGACTGAAACGCCTGGAAGCGCGTCCCACCGCATCGCTATGCATCGACTGCAAGACACTGGATGAGCTCAGGGAGCGCCAGATAGCGAAATAGGTTCGCCTCTTTCTCCGCCGTGCCGGCAAGCAGTTGGCGCTTGCGCGGCGACGCACAGGCGCAAAGACACCTCGGGGCAAGAAAAAGCCCCGCGAATCCATCCGGGGTCTTTTACGGCACCGGAGTCGTGGTGGGAGGGGATTGTGCTTCCTCCGCGAGTGCTGCTTTCATGCTCAGCCGCAGCCGTCCCTTGTCGTCCGCCTCTAACACTTTGACCCGGATCAGCTGGCCTTCCTTGAGATAGTCAGCCACGTTGTTGACCCGCTCGTTGGCGATCTGGGAAATATGCAAAAGCCCATCCTTACCGGGCAGGACGCTCACGATGGCGCCGAAGTCAAGCAGCCTCAACACGGTACCCTCGTAAATTTTGCCCACCTCGACTTCCGCCGTAATCTCCTCAATGCGCTTTTTGGCGAGCATCCCCCCTTCGGCGCTCACGCAGGCAATGGTCACAGTGCCATCGTCTTCGATGTCGATGGTGGTTCCCGTCTCCTCGGTCAATGCGCGGATTACTGCTCCGCCCTTGCCGATGACGTCACGAATCTTCTCCGGATTGATCTTCATCTTAATGATGCGCGGCGCATGGATAGAAATTTCTGGTTTGGTCGCCGGCATGGCCTGCTTCATCAGCTCCAGGATATGCAGGCGTCCTTCCCGTGCTTGGTTGAGCGCGACCTGCATGATTTCCTTGGTGATGCCCGTGATCTTGATGTCCATCTGTAGCGCAGTGACCCCCCGTTCGGTCCCGGCTACCTTGAAATCCATGTCGCCTAGGTGATCCTCGTCGCCCAGGATGTCCGATAACACGGCGAACCGATTGCCTTCCTTGATCAACCCCATGGCAATGCCGGCGACGTGCCCCTTCATCGGCACCCCGGCGTCCATCAACGCCAGACAACCGGCGCAGACAGTGGCCATGGAGCTGGAGCCGTTCGATTCGGTGATCTCCGAGACCACCCGCAAGGAATAGCCGAATTCCTCCTGAGGGGGGATCACGGCCGCCAGCGCCCGCTTGGCGAGCCTGCCGTGGCCGATCTCTCGCCGTTTGGGCGGACCTACCCGGCCCGTTTCGCCCGTGGCATACGGGGGCATGTTGTAGTGAAGCATGAAGCGCTCGGTGTACTCACCGGTGAGCGCGTCGATGATCTGCTCGTCCCGCTGGGTGCCGAGGGTCACCACTGCTAGCGCCTGGGTCTCCCCGCGGGTAAAGAGGGCGGAGCCGTGGGTACGCGGAAGCACGCCAGTGCGGATGGTAATCGGCCGAATGGTGCGGGTGTCGCGTCCATCGATACGGGGCTCTCCTGCGAGGATGCGTTCGCGCACCACCTTGTATTCGAGCTCGAAGAGCAGGCGCTTGATCTCGTTTTCCCGTGCCGGCCCCGCCTTGTCTCCGGTATTGAGGGTCTCCAGGAGACGTTTTTGGATCTGCTTGAGCCGCTCCGAGCGGGTCTGCTTGGCTCTGATCGAATAAGCCTCCCGCACCTCCGCTTCGGCCAACTCGGCGATGCGGGCGACGAGCTCCGGGTCCTGGGCAGGGGGAACCCATTCCCATTCCGGCTTGCCGGCTGCCTCCACCATCTCGTGGATTGCCTGAATCACTGGCTGCATTTGTTGATGACCGAAAACCACGGCGCCGAGCATGATTTCCTCTGGCAATTCCATGGCCTCCGACTCCACCATCAGCACGCCTTGCTCGGTCCCTGCCACCACCAGGTTCAGCGCCGAGCGCTTGAGCTCGGAGACGGTGGGATTGAGCACGTATTGCCCTTCAAGGTAGCCGACGCGGGCCGCCCCGATGGGGCCGTTGAATGGAATTCCCGCCAGCGCCAGCGCGGCCGAGGCACCGATCATGGCCGGGATGTCGGAATCGACCTCACTGTTGGAGGACACGACGGTGGCAACGATTTGTACTTCGTTATAGAAACCTTCAGGGAACAGGGGGCGCAACGGACGGTCGATTAGGCGGGAGGTCAGGGTTTCCTTCTCTGACGGCCGCCCTTCTCGCTTGAAAAAACCTCCCGGGATCCGGCCGGCGGCATAAGTGCGCTCCAGATAGTCCACGGTGAGAGGAAAGAAGTCCTGACCCTCCTTGGCCTCTTTCGCGGCGACCACGGTTACCAGCACAACGGTATCGTCCATGTTGACGAGAACCGCGCCATCCGCTTGCCGAGCGATCTCTCCCGTTTCTAGCGTAAGCTGGTGCCTGCCGTAGGTTAGGGTTTTCTTGAAGTACGTCAAGACGTTTACCTCGCTGGAATAAGCGGTTCGCTAGGGAAAGACATGATACGAAGGCGCATGCAGCGTACCCGCACGGCTCCGGCTATTCGGTTGTCCAGATTGCTCATCGTTCCGAAGCCATCGCGGCACCGAGCCCCTATTTGCGTAAGCCCAGACGGTCGATGAGCTTGCGATAGGCTTCGGGGTCGCGAGTTTTCAGATAGTCGAGGAGCTTCCGCCGGCGGCTGACTAGACGCAACAGGCCGCGCCGGGAATGGTGATCCTTCGTGTGCGTTTTAAAATGCTCGGTGAGATAGTTGATGCGCGCGGTCAGGAGGGCGATCTGAACTTCAGGCGAGCCTGTATCTCCCTTGGCCCGCTGGAAGTCCTGCATGATCTTAGATTTTTCCGCCGTCGTAATAGCCATTTATTGCTCCACCAAAGACATAATATTATATCCCGTGTAGACGCGGGCGCTCAAGTAACCTCTTGGCGCATCAAGGAATGCACCCTTCTTTCCGGCCCTACATCCGGCGCTCGGGTCGAATCAGCCTTCGGGGTCGCACCCAGCCATTGCCGATGCTTTCGCCCACCCCCAAAAACTGGCCCCGGTCGGCATAGAGCCGGACTAGCCCGACCACATCGCCATCGGAGCCGGCGATGGGCTGCCCGCGCAACAAGGCCTGCTCGGCCGCCGGCGCCACGTCAAGCCTGGGCAAGGAAGCTAGCGGGGCATCCACGGGAAGGAGCAGTGCCCTGCGCTCCTCCTCGGTCAACGCCTCAAGACGGCTCGGGGTGACGGCCTGCTCGATCGAAAACGCCCCAATGCTTATGCGCTGCAGCGCCTCCAGATGGGCTCCGCAGCCGAGGGCCGTCCCCAGATCCTCCGCTAGCGTGCGGATGTAGGTGCCCTTGCTGCATTCCACCAGCAATGTCGCTCCCTCGCCGTGGAACGCCTCGATCTCCAGCCGATAGATCTCCACTTGGCGAGCTTGCCGCTCTACTTCCAGGCCTTGCCGGGCGTAACGGTAGAGGGGGCGCCCGTTGCGCTTGACAGCGCTGTGCATGGGCGGGACCTGCCAGAGTTTCCCGGTAAAGGAGCTCATTGCTACTTCCAATTGGGTAGGCGTGAGCGAGACCGGGCGGCGCTCGACTACCGCCCCTTCCGCGTCGCCGGTCGTGGTGCGTACGCCGAAGCGCACCGCGGCTTTGTAGGTTTTGCGCGCTTCGAGCAGACTTCCAAGAAACTTGGTGGCCTCCCCCATCGCGAGCGGGAGCAAGCCGGTTGCCATAGGATCCAGGGTTCCACCGTGGCCGGCTTTGGTCGCCCTGTATAGACGCTTGACGCGCTGCAGGATGGCATTGGACGTAACACCTGCCGGCTTGTCCAGCAGAAGTACGCCGTCGATGTCGATGCAATGACGGGGCATGCGTCCCCGCGGAGCGAGATCGGCGCTCATTCCGTATCGGGTTTGTCGGCCCCCTTGAGGCGGTCGGTAGCGACTGCTTCGTCGATCAGGCGCGAAAGGCGCATACCCCCTTCGACGGAAGGATCGAAAACAAAGCGAAGCTCGGGCACCGTCCGAAGCCGCAGGCGTTGCCCTAGCATTCCCCGCAGGAAGGGCGCGGCCCGGCGCAGCCCTTCTGCGGTCTCTTTGTCGTTCTGGCCGCCCAAGCTAGTGTAATAGACCTTGGCCGAGGACAAATCGGCGCTCAACTCGACCTCGGTCAGAGTCACCATGCCCACGCGGGGATCTTTGACTTCATCGCGGATCAGGCAGGCCAGCTCCCGCTGAATCTCGCGTGCCACACGCAGCGCTCGCGCTCCTGGCCTCGTCATGCCGCTCTCCTCGCTCCCGGGATATCCGCGGCTTGGCTCCAAGCCAAGCGCTTCTGCAGTCACAGGGTACGAGCTACCTCGACGACCTCAAACACCTCGAACTGGTCCCCGACCCTGATGTCTTCAAAACCCTTCAGGGCGATGCCGCACTCGAACCCGGCTTTCACTTCGCGGACATCCTCCTTGAACCGCTTCAAGGACTCCAGTTCCCCGGTATGGATGACCACGTTATCTCGAATCACCCGAACCTGGGAATTGCGTCTCACCACTCCCTCCGCCACGTAGCAGCCGGCAACCGTACCCACCTTGGAGATCTTGAACACGTTACGGACCTCCACCAGGCCGACGACGCTTTCTTTTTTCTCCGGCGCCAGCATGCCAGACAGCGCGGCTTTGACTTCATCTACCGCTTCGTAAATGATGTTGTAGTAGCGAACATCGACGCCAGTCGAGGCGATCAACTTGCGCGCTGTCGCATCGGGGCGACTGTTAAAGCCGATGATCACCGCCTTGGAAGCAAGCGCCAAGTTGACGTCCGACTCGGTGATGCCGCCTACGCCCGTATGGACGATGTTGACCTTGACCTCGTCCGTCGAGAGTTTCTGCAAGGCGTGCGCCAGCGCCTCGTATGAGCCCTGGACGTCGGCCTTGATGATGAGAGAAAGGCTCTTCGTCTGGCCTTCGCCCATTTGCTCGAACACGTTTTCCAGTTTTGCCGCTTGTTGTTTCGCAAGCTTGACATCCCTGAACTTGCCCTGGCGAAAAAGGGCGATCTCCCGTGCCTTGCGCTCATCGCCAAGCACGACAAGCTCGTCACCCGCCTGTGGCACATCGGACAGGCCCTGGATCTCCACCGGAATCGATGGGCCGGCCGCATCCACTGGCCTGCCGTTCTCGTCCTGCATCGCCCGGATTCGGCCATATACTGCTCCGACAAGGGCCACGTCCCCTCGCCGCAGGGTGCCGCTTTGCACCAAGATGGTGGCGACCGGACCCCGGCCACGGTCGAGCCGTGATTCGATGACGATGCCTTTGGCGGGGGCTTCTCGGGGCGCTTTGAGCTCCAGGACTTCGGCCTGCAGCAGAATGCTCTCCAGTAAATCGTCGATGCCTTGCCCGGTTTTAGCCGAGACCTCGACAAACATGGTGTCGCCACCCCACTCCTCGGGCACGACCCCATGGCTCACCAGTTCTTGCTTAACCCGCTCCGGATTCGCTTCCGGCTTGTCGATTTTGTTGACCGCCACCACGATCGGCACCTTGGCGGCCTTGGCGTGATTGATCGCCTCGACGGTTTGCGGCATCACGCCGTCGTCCGCTGCGACGACCAGCACCACCAGGTCGGTCACTTTCGCACCCCGCGCCCGCATCGCGGTGAACGCTTCATGCCCAGGCGTATCCAGGAAAGTGATCTCCCCGCGCGGGGTCTTGACGTGATACGCGCCGATGTGCTGTGTGATGCCCCCAGCCTCACCGCTTGCTACGCGAGTGCGGCGAATGAAATCGAGCAACGAGGTTTTGCCGTGATCCACGTGCCCCATAACCGTCACAACCGGGGCACGAGGCTCGAGCGGAGCGTTAACTGCTGCCTGAGCCTCGTTCAACAAGGCTTCAGGATCATCTAGCTTGGCCCGCTTTGCGACATGCCCCATCTCCTCCACCACGATCATGGCGGTGTCCTGGTCGAGGACCTGATTGATGGTGGCCATGGTGCCTAGTCTCATAAGGGTCTTGATGACCTCGGCAGCTTTAACCGACATCCTGTGGGCCAACTCGCCTACGGTAATGGTCTCGGGAACCAGGACTTCCTTGACCATCGGCTCGCTAGGCGGGGTGAAAGCAGCGACCTGCTCGGCGCCCCCTTTGTGCCGGGCTCCGGCCTTGCGCTCCTTCCAGCCTTGGGCGAGTCCCGTGTCGCCCCGGGTCTTGATGGTGCGCCGCCGGGCGACCTCTTCTTTCCAGGTAACTGTATCCTTCGCCGGTTTCTTGACCCCTTTCTTTTCTGCCTTTTCCCCGCCTTCCGGCGCTTTAGCCGCAGGGCGATGGAGCGTGCCTTCCGAAATAGGGGCCGCAGCGGCGGGTGCTGCTTTAGTGGCCTCCTTGACGGGTTCCTCTGGGGTTGGCGTGGGAGCAGGAGCACTGGTGGCTTCGGCCTGCACCGTCACTGTGGGTGCTTCCTCTCCAGCCGCAATCTCGGGCTCTTGCTTCTTGCGCTGGCGGCGGGCCCGTTTTTCCTCGGCTTCGGCCGCCTGGCGGGCTGCCAACTCGGCCTGCTTCCGGGCCTCTTCTTCCCGCAGGGCCCGCTCTGTTTCGTCCAGCACCAGGGCAGAGGGAGGAGGAGTAGGCGTAGGAGAAGGAGATTCCTGCGTCTGGGCCTCCGGCGCAGTGACATCCCGGCGCACGAGTACCCGTTTCTTGCGTACTTCTACCTGAATAGTGCGTGCCTTGCCGGTGCTGTCGGCTTTTTTGATCTCCGAGGTCTGCCGCCGCGTCAGCGTGATTTTCTGCTTAGGCTCTTTCGCCCCATGAACCCTGCGCAGGTACTCAAGGAGTTGGGTTTTATCCTGCTCCGTAAGCGGGTCGTCCACCATGGTCTTGGCCACGCCAGCGGCGTTGAGCTGCTCGAGCAGCAACGTCGCGGGCAGGCCCAACTCACGGGCGAATTGGGCGACATTCATTTGTGCCATTACTGTGCCCTATCCTCTTGTTCGAACCATGGAGCACGAGCTGCCATGATGAGCTTCTTGGCCAGCTCGGCGTCGATTCCGGTTATCTCGACCACGTCGTCGACCGCCAGATCGGCGAGCGCTTCTTTGGTAGAAATACCCTGCGCCACCAGTTTGCGGGCAATACTGGCCTCCATCCCTTCCAGGGACATAAGATCGCCGATATCCGTTTCCAGTTGCTCCTCGCTTGCGATCGCCTCATTCAGCAAGGCACCGCGCGCCCGGCTGCGCAGCTCGTTGACTGTTTCCTCGTCGAATGCTTCGATCTCCAGCATCTCGTTGATGGGAACGTAGGCGATTTCTTCCAGGGTAGAAAAGCCCTCCTGGATCAGGATGTTCGCCACTTCCTCATCCACATCGAGACGCTCCATGAAAAGTTTGCGAATGGCAGCCGCCTCCTCTTCGCTCTTTTTCTTCGATTCCTCGACGGTCATGATGTTGAGCTCCCAGCCGGTGAGCTCGGAAGCGAGCCGCACATTCTGACCATTGCGACCAATCGCCTGAGCGAGCTGGTCCTCTTCGACGACGATATCCATGCTGTGCTTTTCCTCGTCGACAACGATGCTGCTTACCTCGGCCGGTGCCAGGGCGTTGATCACGAAAGTGGCGGGGTCCGGGGACCAAAGCACAATGTCCACCCTCTCGCCAGCGAGCTCACCAGTCACTGCCTGGACGCGAGTGCCGCGCATACCCACACAAGTGCCGATGGGGTCCAGCCGGGGATCGTTTGACTTGACCGCAATCTTGGCACGGGAGCCCGGGTCCCTAGCGGCTCCCTTGATTTCGATCAGTCCTTCTTCGATCTCTGGCACCTCCAGCTCGAACAACTTCACCAGAAACTCGTTGGCTATCCGCGAAAGGATCAGTTGAGGCCCGCGGCTCTGGCGGTCTACCCGTAGCAGGTAGGCCCGTACCCGATCTCCCACACGCAAGCTTTCTTTCGGAATCATCTGATCCCTCGGCAGCAGCGCTTCCAGTCGGCCGGATTCGATGATAGCGTTGCCCCGATCTATCCGCTTGATCACACCCGTTACTAGGTGTTCGTTGCGCTCCAGGAAGTCATTCAGGATCTGCTCCCGCTCGGCGTCTCGAATCTTCTGGAGAATCACCTGCTTGGCAGTCTGAGCACCGATACGGCCGAACTCCACAGGCTCGAGGGGTTCCTCGATATAATCGCCAACCTGGACGTCGGGATCGCGCTTACGAGCCTCGCTCAGGCCGATTTGTTGGTCTGGAAACTCCACCTCTCCGTCATTGACGACAAGCCAGCGTCGATAGGACCGGTAATCGCCCGTGCTTCGATCTATGGACACGCGCACGTCCATGTCGTCACGGAACCGCTTTTTGGTTGCAGAGGCAAGCGCCATCTCCAAGGCACCGAAGACCACGTCTTTGTTGACGCTCTTCTCCCTCGCCAGCGCGTCCACCAGCATTAGAACTTCCCGACTCATGGTTCGCCCTGTTTCTGTATGCAAAGCCTGTCCTGCCAAGCGATTCCCCTGTAATCGTTTAAAATCGCGGTACAAGCCGCGCTCTATCTAGATCATCGATATCGAACTCCAGTTCCGCGCCGTCCAGGCTTGCTCGTACTTTCGTCCCCTCGACTGCCTTCAAGGTGACGACGAAATTGAAGCGACCCTCTCTGGGCCGGCGCAGCCTGATACGGGCTCGTTCTCCGAGGAATCTCTGGAAGTCCGACACCTTCTTCAGGGGACGGTCTAGCCCCGGGGACGAGACCTCTAAGCGGTCATAATCCACCGCCTCCACGGTAAAAAGGCGTGTCAGGTGGTTACTCACCAAGGCGCAATCGTCCACACTTACCCCTCCAGGCCGATCGATAAATACGCGGATGAGCTTCCCGTGGGATGCCCGCTCGAAATCCACAAGCTCGTAGCCTAGGGTTTGAACCACTCGCTCTATCAGGGCTTCGAGGCCTAGGGTTCGTTTCATCAATGCAAACAAAAAATGGGCGCCCGGCCCATCTTCTTTATATGTAGCTGTAACTTTGGAAGTTTAACAGAATAGCGAAAGGGATGGAAGAAAAGCGGGATTCCCCGCACTCGTTTCTGGCCCGTCCAACGCTGGGCCCAAAGTGCCGAAGGCCCCGGTGGGGGGCCTTCGGTGGGGGTGTGTGGG
>NZ_DAIRTR010000096.1:0-11985 GCF_036803785.1 Pelomicrobium sp.
GCCCCCGGCCCTCCCACGGCACGAAGGGGCGAAGCGCGAGCAGCTCCGAAACATAAGCAGCCCGATGTTTCTCGAACCACGCCTCGTAGCGCTCATGGTGGGCTTCAAAAGGCGCTGTTCTCGGCATGGGTTCCTCTCCCTTTCCTAAAACCCGTTCGTGACCCCTCAGGCAGCCCGGGCAGCACACTGCGATCTTCCGCAGCGAATGGGCTAGCGAATCTCATCCCATCGAGCACCTGGCCGTCCTGGAAGTCTTCCGAAAGGAAGAGCCTCGCCCAGGCTTCCCAGGCCGCCGCTCGAAGCATCGCGTCGCAGAGCACCGAGCGCCGCAATCGAACGGCTGCCGCGGCTCGCGCCGAGGCGGAAGGCTTTGCGCAAGCCACCGGAAACTAAGCCTCGGCCTGAGCTTCTTCCATCAGGCTTTGCCTTTTCGAGTCAGAGCATGGAAGAGCTGCCACAACGATTGAAGCGTCAGCCTCTCCTCGGGTCGTACAGCCCACTGCCTCCGTTCGAGCACCCGCCCATGGCGTCGACCCGCACGCTCCAGGCGGATGCGCTCAGCACTCATGGCCGGCTTCCCGGCCGAACTTCTCGCCATCTAGCGAAAGACCCCTCCTCAATTCAGCGAGGGTTCATCCCAGGCGGCCTGTTGTTCGGCGGAGAGCTCGTGCGTCACCTTGACTAGCTTGGCGCTAGATTTCACCCGCCGAGTAATGCGGATCTCCTCTCCACGCGCCCCCGCTGCGATGTATTGGGACAAACGCGGGTTAGCTTTGCGCAAGTTGACCCGTTGCACAGCCGCTTCTGCCTATTCCGATATACCGCGTCAGTGTAGAACGTCCTACTGTTGCGTCAAGCAACGCGTAGGGTTTTCGAAGAAGATGCATAGGTTCACGAAGCGGCGGCAGGCGCTCTAGCGGCGCTAGCTCGCTATACTACCTCCAGGAGAGAACAGCACCGGGGAGTGCAGCCATGGGATCGTCCGCGGTACAAGGCGAGCTTTGGGGAGCGCGGGCCAGGGACTGGGCAGAGCTCCAAGAGGGCACGGCCCGGCCGCTGTGGGAGGCGATGCTCGCCGCAGCTCGAGTCGGAGAAGGCACGCATTTTCTCGACGCCGGTTGTGGGGCTGGAGGCGCGAGTCTGCTGGCCGCCGAGCGTGGTGCCCGGGTGGTGGGGCTGGACGCCTCCCACGCCTTGATCGCCATCGCCCGGGAGCGGCTTCCTCGAGAGCAATTCCACGTGGGCGATCTGGAAGCCCTACCCTTCGCGGCTGACCGCTTCGACGTGAGCTTTGCCGCGAACTCCTTGATGTTCGCCGCCTCGCCCTCCGCAGCCTTGAGCGAGCTCGCTCGGGTAACCGCTCCCGGCGGACGCGTGGTGATCGGCGTTTGGGGACAGCCGCAGCAGTGTGACATGCGCTACCTGTTCGAAGCCGTTCTCGCCGCACTCCCCGCGCCCCCGCCGGGGGAAGGGCCCTTCGCCTTGTCCAGCCCGGGCCTCCTGGAGCAGCTGGTAGAGGAAGCGGGGCTAGAGGTCATCGACAGGGGAGAGACCGAGTGCCCGTTCGAGTACATGGACTTCGAGCACTTGTGGCGCGCCCAGGGCTCGGCCGGGCCCCTCCAGGCAGCGATCCGGTTGGTGGGCGAGGAGCGGCTGAAGAGCGCCGTCGCGAGCGCCGTGGCGCCCTTCGTTCGCCATGGAGGCCGGATTCGGCTCGACAACCGCTTCCGCTATGTGGCGGCCGCTCGGCCAGGATCTACGCCCTGAACGATCCGCCAAGGGGGTAAGAAGATTTCCTATAGCCTGATCCCCCGCGGAAAGATTTTTACGCTCAAGCCGCGGGCCGCTAGCCGATCGACCCACGCGCTCACGCTCCGAACGCTTCCATCACGCGCCGGCTGATCGCGCCAAGCAAGGCACGGACCGTCCGGTCGGGAAGGAGCCACGGCTCGAAATCGAGCCGTGGCTCCACGCGGCAACCTCTCTCTCTGTGGGCTCATACCACCAGTCAGTCGATCACCAGCCGTCGAAACGGGCCGCGCTCGGCCCGGATCCGGAGGTGCCCGGGTGGGGCAAAGAAAGCCCGAGAGATGAACCGTATCGCCAATCCGCTGAGGCTGAGAGTGTGCTCCAGGCGCGCTTCGTTGCCCGTGCGCTACATCGCCGCAGTGGGGAAAGCCGCCTCCACCCCATCGAACAGATAATGGGCTTCCCAGTCCTTGTGATGACGTGCCACGACGGCCTCTTCCGCCTCGGCGGCGCTGGTGGCGAGCGTCGTATAGGCCAGGGTAGTGTCCGGGACGCTGCCTCCTTTGGACTTGAGTTTCACGATCACCGTGTAGCTGTGGGGCTCGCGGTCGCGCCGCGGTGCTGGCTCCATCATGAGGGATGGCCTCCGTCACTCTCCATGGATTTGCTGCACCTCGGGGTGCAAAGTCAGCGGGCGCGCACCAGCAGGACCGGCACCGTCGCGCGCCGCATGACCCCTTCCGCCACGCTGCCCAGCAGCAGATGCTCGAAGCCCTGGTGGCCGTGAGTCCCCATGACGATGAGGTCGGCACCCGAGCGGAGCGCTTCGTCCACGATGGCGGCAGCGACGCGCCGCCCATCGGCTTCGATGAGGGCGGTGCTCGCCTCCACGCCCGCTGCTTGGGCCCGCGCGGCAGCTTCCGCCAGTATCCGCTCGGCCTCAGCTCGCACCGCGCCCACCAGATCGCCATAGCCTTCGATCACCAGGTTATGCAACGGCTCCAGCACGTGGACCAGGCGCACCCGAGCCCCCTGCGCCTTCGCGAGCTTCAGCGCCTCCTCGAGAGCCCGGTTGGAAGGCGCGCTACCGTCTACCGGCACCAGCATGTGCTTGTACATGATTCCTTCCCTACCCCTCAGGTGGCGAACTCGTCCTGGAACGTGTCCTCGGTCTTGCGCACTTCGGTTGCCTGCTCGCGCCGGATCAGGGCGCCGATCTTGGCCAGCTCCCGAGCGAGCAGCGGCACCAGGTCGTCCACCGACACCAGGCCGGTCAAGTGTCCGTGCCGGTCCACGACCGGTACCCGGCGCACGCCAGAGGCGCACATCTTGTCCAGCGTGGCGATGAGCCCGTCCTCCTCGTAGACGCAGACCGGAGGGCTGCTCATCACGCTTTCCACAGGTACGTCGGCCGGGTTTATGCCTTGCCCAATGACCTCCACCACCACGTCCCGGTCGGTGAGCATCCCCCGCGGTACCCGGGGATCGGCCTCATCCACG
The DNA here is from genome assembly GCF_036803785.1 of Pelomicrobium sp. Lineage (NCBI taxonomy): Bacteria > Pseudomonadati > Pseudomonadota > Hydrogenophilia > Pelomicrobium > Pelomicrobium sp. The sequence continues at coordinate 3,250 of NZ_DAIRTR010000096.1, forward strand.
ACCACCACGTCGCCCACGTGTCGCAAGCGCATCAGGCGCGCCGCTTCCTGCACCGTGGCCTTGCGCTCGATGGTCACCACTTGTTTCTTGCACAGCTCGCCGATCGTCATGCTATCCCTCTCTCGCACCGGCGCCAGCCAGCGCATCCCACTGCCGCGGCCGTCGCTGGAAGCCTCTCATCTTTTATCATCATGAACTCGCCCGTCGCCTCCGGCTTTGACGTAAATCAAACACCGCGGCCGCCGCGCCTTGCGCCCAAGCCACCCCCGCCCATTCCCTTGGGTGATCCGACGCGCGCCACCCGGGTGCTTTACCGGGCGCGTGGGCTCCCGCTCACGGCGTGATCGCCACCTTGAGCACGCCGTCCCTTTGGTTTGCGAACAGGTCATAAGCCTGTTCGATCTGGTCCAGTTTGAAGCGGTGCGTGACCATTGGGCGCAGGTCGACCCGGCCAGAGGCGATGACCGACATCAGGCGGCGCATGCGCTCCTTGCCACCTGGGCATAGGGTAGTGACGATGCGATGGTCGCCGAGGCCGGCGGCGAACGCGTCGAGCGGGATGGTCAGATCGCTCGAGTACACCCCGAGGCTCGAGAGGGTGCCGCCGGGCCTGAGCACCCGAAGGCACGATTCGAAGGTCTTCTGGGTACCCAACGCTTCGATCGCCACGTCGACGCCCCTTCCGTCCGTCAAGCGCATGATCTCCTGGACCGGATCGGCTGATGAAAAATCGATCACGTGATCGGCGCCCAGACGGCGCGCCGCCGCCAGCCGTTCGGGCACCTTGTCTACAGCGATGATGGTAGTGGCGCCGCAAAGCTTCGCGCCCGCCGTGGCGCACAAGCCGATTGGACCCTGGGCGAATACCGCCACGGCGTCCCCGATCCGGATGCCGCCGCTTTCCGCACCGCCGAATCCGGTCGACATGATGTCCGGGCACATCAACACCTGTTCGTCCTCAAGCCCGTCCGGGATCGGGGCGAGATTGGCCATCGCGTCGGGTACCCGCACGTATTCCGCCTGACAGCCGTCGATCGTGTTGCCGAACTTCCAGCCGCCGATCGGCTTCCAGCCATGGGCGGTGCCAACGCCGTCCTGGGCCCAGCAACCGCTGAGGCATGCGTTGCTGTGCCCGCTCGGCGTGATCGCTCCCGCGACCACGCGCTGCCCCTCCCAGTAACCCTTTACCTCGGAGCCGAGTTTCTCGATCACGCCTACCGGCTCGTGCCCGATCGTCAACCCTTTCGGGACAGGGTACTCGCCCTTCAGGATATGCACGTCGGTGCCGCAGATGGTCGTCATGGTGATGCGCACGAGGGCATCGAGCGGACCCACGTCGGGTATCGGCTTTTCGTCCAGGACGATGCGTCCGGGCTCCACGAAAATTGCGGCTTTCATCTTCGGCATGGCGCTTTCCTTTCGGTGTGTGGCGACGATGAAATCGAGTCAGGTACACGAGCGGTCCCTAGAGAAACGGAGCGTTTCGGCTGCGCGATCTGCACGCCGCCCGCGATCGATAAAGGCCTAATCCGCCAACTGCTCGGCCACCAGCTCCAGCAGGCTGCCCATACGGCGGTCCCAGCGGAAATGCGCCCGGCCGTCGTCAAAGCTCTGGCGGCAGTTGCTGCAGGAGGTGGTCAGGACCTCCGGGTTCCGGGCATCGATCTGGGCCATCTTGATTTCGAAGGCGCGGTAGCGCAGGGGATCGGCCCGGTGGATGGTGACCACGCCTCCGCCGCCACCGCAACACCAATTGAGGGCGCCGCTGTCCTGCGTTTCCCGGAGCTCCGCTCCCAGAGCGCGCAGCACTTCCCGGGGCGCCTGGGTAGCGCCGCCGCGGCGCGAGACCTGGCAGGGGTCGTGGAAGGTGACCGATTTGCCGAGGGGCTTGAGCTTGAGGCGCCCCTCCCGTACCGCCGTAGCCAGGTACTCGGAAATATGTAGCACCTGGAAAGGCAAGGGCCGCCCGTACATGTTGGCGCCTTCCCAGCGCAATGCCTCGTAGGCATGGCCGCACTCGGGCAGGATGAGCGTCTTCGCCCCGCAGGCGAGCGCGGCTTCGATGAGCTTCATGCTCATGTCCCTTTGCCAGGCCGTGTTTCCCGACAACATGCCGAAATTGGTGGCCTCGTATCCCTGAGTGGACAGGGTCCAGGACTCCCCGAGCCGGTTGAGCACCCTGGCGAGGGCCACGATCGACTGGGGATATTTCATGATCTCGATAGAAGAGAGGGTCGCCAGGATGTCGGCACGTTCCCGGTCGAGGGGGATGTCCACCTCGTTCTCCTCGGCAAGCCAGGCGATCCGCTCCTTGAGCACCGTCGGCGTTGCGCCGAGGGGGCTGCCCTCCCGCTCGGCCCGCTCCGCCACCGCCCACAATTCGTGGGGCACCAGACCCGCCGCGAACATGGCATGGCGCGCACGCGCTACCAGTGCGGCGATGTCGATGCCCATGGGACAGATCAGGGTGCAGCGTCCGCACAGGGTGCAGGCGTCGTAGATGAGCGCCTGCCATTCCTCCAGCTGAGCAGCAGTGACCTCCGGTCCGAGGCGTAGCAGCCGGTAGAACCATGCAAAGGGGCCCATTTCGCGTCGGTAGATCTCCTGGAAAGGCGCGAGCTTCCGGATGGGGGTGTAGCAGGGATCGCCGGTCGTCACATAAAAATGGCATGCTTCGGCGCATTGACCGCAGCGGATGCAGGCTTCCAGGTAAATCGCCGCGGCGCGCCCGAAGTCCCGGGCGAAAGCCCGCCTTGCCGCCGCGAGGCGCTCGTCGTCCGTTCTGTCCCCCTGCCGGTCAAACCTCATCTGGGGCTTTTTGATGGAAAAGCGCGGCGACTCGAGATCGATGGGATGGAGGTCGGCGCCGCTCATCGCTCGGCTCCTCTGCGGGCGAAGGCCGCCCCCGTCGTGCCCCGGGAGAAGAACACGAGGAACGCGTGCCTCAGCTTACCGAACGGCAACCAGGCCAACAGCAGCTCCAGTGACAATAGGTGCATCGCCACCCATACCGGATGGGCGGGCGAAGCGGGATAGACCCCGGTCTCAATGGGCAGGCTGATGAGGGCCATGCCAGTCAGCATGGGAAGCAGGGTCACGAGCCAGCTGAAATAATCATCGAAGCTAGACAGCAGGCGCAGCACGGGCGAGGAGAGCCGCGCGAAGAGGGCGTAGAGCAGCCCGACGAAGGTGAACGCGACAGCAAGGGCAAACAGCCAGCCGGGCACCGCAGGCCAGGAGAGGCCTGTCAGCCGTCGGATGAAGGCGATGTGGGGCCTGTAGCCAAAGAACACCACGGCCAGACCCAAGTGATAGCCGTAGGCGTGGACCATCGAGGCCAAGGTCCGCTCGCGGAACGCTGCGTGGGGAACCATCCGCGCAACGATGGCCCGCAGCGCCCCGCGCCCCGTGGCGCTGCTGCGGGGCTCCGAATAGTCCGGTTTGACCGGAAAGCGCAAGAAGGCGATCAACCGCCAGGCGGTGCCCCCCAGGAACAGGGTCAGGGCCAGGGCGAGTCCCGGACCGCGGGCGAATTCGAGCAGTTCCATGGTTCAGACCTGTGGTCACGTGGGTTCCGGGAGTCTCCCAGAGGGGCGGATGGCGCGCGGCGGGCGGCTCAGCAAGCGCGCCTGCGGGCGCCCCGGCGGGGCGTATCGCGCACACCCCCGCCGCCTCGCCGTCTAGTCTCGTCCTGTGTTTCCAGATGACGGCGAAAACCATTGTCCCCCTGGGGCACGAGCGCGTTTTTGACGTATATCAAACCCCCGCGATCGCCCGAGGGGTCACGCCCACGCCTCGGCGACATGGACTGCCCTCGCGCTGCACTCCATTGTCCGCGGAATGTCCGTCCGGCCATTGCCGGTCAGTGCACGGGAACCCTCAAACCGCTCGAGGCAGCGCTCGAAGGGGAGAGCGCCCCCGAGCGGACCATCAATCGGGAAATCTACGCCAGTGATAGTGGTAAAACACCACAGGAATGACTAGCAGGGTGAGCACCGTGGAAACGAAGATCCCGAAGATCAGGGACACGGCAAGTCCGCCGAAGATCGGATCGTCCAGGATGAAGAAGGCGCCCAGCATGGCGGCGAGGGCCGTGAGGGCGATAGGGCGTGAACGCACCGCGGCAGCCGAGATGGTGGCCTCCTGCAAGGGCTTTCCGGCCCGTACCTCCTGCTGGATGAAGTCCACCAGGAGGATGGAATTGCGCACGATGATGCCAGCGAGGGCGATCATACCGATCATGGAGGGGGCGGTGAACTGCTGCCCCAGGAGCGCGTGACCGGGCATGATGCCGATCAGGGTGAGAGGGATCGGCGCCATGATGATGAGGGGCACGCCGTAGGAGCGGAACTGAGCCACCACCAGCAAATAGATGAGGACCAGTCCCACCGAATAGGCGATCCCCATGTCGCGGAAGGTCTCGTAGGTCACCTGCCATTCCCCATCCCACTTCATGCTCCACTCATAGGGATTCTCCGGCTGACGGACCAGGAACTGCTTGATCGGCGCCCCGTCGATGGGGGTTTCGGCGAGGCGCGCAGCGATCGCGCGCAGCCCGTACATGGGGCTGTCGGTGCGGCCGGCCACATCGCCGGTGACGTAGACCACGGGCAGCAGATCCTTGTGGTAGATGGTCTGCTCCCGCTCGCTTTGCCGAATCTCGGCGATTTCCGACAAGGGGACCAGGGCGCCGCTCTGGGCCCGCACCCGCAGGGCCCTGAGCGCTTCCACGTCCGCCTTGTCGCCAGGGTCCAGCTCCAGGCGCACGGGAACGGGCACCCGGGCGTGCTCGCTGTGCAGAAAGGAGATGTCCTCGCCGCGGATCGCTGCCGCCACGGCTGCGGCCACGCTGTCCTGGGTGACTCCCAGCCTGGCGGCGCGGGCCCGATCCACCGCCACCACTAGCTTCGTCTGGGGCGCCTCCAGCGTGTCGTCCACGTCCACCACGTCGGGCGTCGCCTCGAACACCGCGCGCACTTGGCGCGCCACGTCCAGCTGACGCGTGTAGTCGAGCCCATAGATCTCTGCCACCAGGGGCGCCAGCACCGGCGGACCCGGCGGCACCTCGACGATGCGCACCGTGGCGCCGAGCTCCCGGCCGATGCGCTGCAAGGGCGCGCGCATCGCGGCGGCGATCTCGTGGCTTTTACGCTCCCGATGCCGCCGGTCCACCAGGTTGACTTGGATGTCGCCCTGGTGGGGTGCCTGGCGCAGGTAATACTGGCGCACCAAGCCGTTGAAGTTGATCGGAGCGGACGAGCCCGCGTAGATCTGGTAGTCGGTCACTTCTGGCACCGTTGCCACCTGGGCCGCGAGGGCGTCCAGTACCCGCTGGGTCTCCTCTAGGGGAGTACCTTCCGGCATGTCCACCAATACCTGGAACTCGCTCTTGTTGTCGAAGGGCAGCATCTTCATGATGACCGCCTGCAGGGCTACCAGGGACAGGGAGCCCGCGATCAGGGCGAGGAGTACCGCCAACAGTAACCAGCGGTTGCGGCGGCCCGCCTGCTGCCGAAGGAAGGGGGTCATGACGCGGGCGAAGAAGGTATGCAGCAGCCGCGCGACCCGCTCCTCCCCTGGCGCCGGGCCGTGGGCCTCCACCTTGAGGAACAGCCGCCGGTACAGCCAGGGGGTAAACACGAACGCCACCGCCAGGGAGATCAGCATGCCGGTGGAGGCGTTGATGGGGATAGGCCGCATGTAGGGGCCCATCAGGCCGGTGACGAAGGCCATGGGCAGCAGAGCGGCGATGACGGTAAAGGTAGCAAGGATGGTGGGTCCGCCCACCTCATCCACCGCGAGGGGAATGGCCTCGGTGAGCGACTTGCCCCCCTGGGCCATGTGGCGGTGGATGTTCTCCACCACCACGATGGCGTCGTCCACCAGGATGCCGATGGAGAAGATCAGGGCGAACAGGGACACCCGGTTGAGAGTGAAGCCCCAGGCCCAGGAAGCGAACAGGGTGATCGCCAGCGTGACGATGACCGCCGCGCCCACCACCACCGCCTCGCGCCGGCCCAGAGCGAACAGCACCAACACCACCACCGAGACGGTGGCGAAGACGAGCTTCTGGATCAGCGTCCGCGCCTTGTCGGAAGCAGTTTCCCCGTAGTTGCGGGTGATGGTCGCCCGCACGCCGTCAGGGAAGTAGATGCCCTTCAGCTGCTCGAAGCGCTGGATCAGCGCTTCGGCGACGGTCACCGCGTTTTCGCCCGGTTTCTTGGAGACGGCGATGGTGACTGCCGGATGGTGGCCGGTGGGCGGCAGCCCCTTGGATGCGGCCGCCGGGCCCACGCCAAAAGTGACATAGCGCTCCGGCTCGTCGGGTCCGAGGGCGACTTGCGCCACGTCTCGCAGGAATACCGGCGCCCCTTGGTGCAAGCCTACCACCAGGTCCGCCACCTCCTCGGGCCTGCCGAGGAAGGTGCCTGCCTGCACCAGGATGTCCTGACCGTCCTCCACGAGGGAGCCCGCGTCCCGGGAAGCGTTGGCCGTGCCGAGGGCCCGGCGCAGATCGTCCAATGACAGGCCGTAGGCGGCGAGCCGCCGCGGGTCGAAGCGCACCCGCACCACCCGATCGGGGCCACCGATCACGTCGATGTCCCGGGTGCCGGGCACTCGCTGCAGTTCCGACTGCACGGCATGGGCGACGCGCAGCAGCTCGTCGGCGCCGATGGCCGGGTCCTCGCTCCACAGGGTGGCGGCGAGAATCGGCACGTCGTCGATGCCCTTGGGTTTGATGAGGGGGGGGCCGATTCCGATGCCTGGCGGAAGCCAGTCTTGGTTGGAAAAAAAGGCGTTGTACAGCCGCACGATGGCGTCCGTGCGCGGCTCGCCCACCCGAAAGCGCACGGTGAGCACCGCGAGCCCCGGCATGGAGGCCGAGTACACGTGCTCCACGCCTTCGATCTCGGAGACCACTTGCTCGGCCGGGGTAGTCACCAGGGATTCCACCTCCTTGGCCGAAGCGCCGGGATAAGGGATGAAGACGTTGGCGAAAGTGACGTTGATCTGGGGCTCTTCTTCCCGGGGTGTAACCAGCACCGCAAACAACCCCATGAGCAAGCCCGTCAGGGCGAGGAGGGGCGTGATCTCGGTCGCCAGAAACGTCCGGGCGATGAGGCCTGAGATGCCCAGCCGGGGCCCGTCCGTCATGCCCCGCCCCCGTGCTGGCGCTTGTAGGCGATGCCGGCGGCGATGGGGTCGATTGCCACTTTCTCACCGGGCTTGAGCCCCGCCAGCACTGGCACGCGTCCGTCGCCGGCCGGCGTGCCGACGCGGACATAGCGGAAGGCGACCCGGCCGGCCTCGTCCACCACGTACACCGCCGTCACCTCACTGCGGCGGACGATGGCCTGAGGCGGCAGCAGCAGACGCTCTTGCTCCCCGCTCACGAAGGCAACCTTCACCAGGGTGCCCGGAAGGACGCTGCCGTTGGCGCCCTGCTCACCCGCCGGCAGGGAGGCCAGCACCCGGAAGGTGTGAGTGGTGGGATCGGCCGCGGGCGGAATGCGCAGTTCAGCCACCTCCACGCTCTTTCCGCTGGGCAGGATGGCCCGCGCCTTGCGGTGCCTGCGCAGGGGCCCGATGTGCTGCTGGGGGATGTCCACCACCACCCGCAGGTGCTCCAGGGACAAGCCGGTCATGAGGGGCTGGCCGGGCGCCACCGATTCGCCCAGCTTCACGTCCCGCCGTACCACGATGCCGCTGTAGGGGGCCCGCACTACCGTGTAATCCAGGCCTTCCCGGGCCTCTTTAATCGCGGCCTCGGCCGCCGTCACCCGCGCCTGCGCCGAGCGCAGCTCCGCCTCCGCCCGGTCGAACTGGGCCTTGGCGATGAAGCGCTTGTCATACAGATCCTTCATGCGCTCGTAATTTCGCTGGGCTTCCCCCAGGCGCGCTTGCGCTTCGGCCAGAGCGGCCTCAGCGTTGGTGAGACGCGCCCGCTGTTCGGTGTCCCGCAGCCGCACGATGACCTCCCCTTTTTCCACGTAGTCGCCTACGTCGAAGGGCATCTCCACCACGCGCCCGCTGGTCTGGGCCGAGACGGTCGCCTGGTTGACTGCCTCCACCACACCGTCGAACACGGTCTCCCGCGCCACGGGCGCAGGCTTCAGGGTGACCGTCTCCAGGGTTGGCGCGGCAACCGGCGGCTTGTCCACGGGCGAGGGCGCCTCCGAGCAGGCGGTAAGGGAAGCCGCCAGCAGCAGCAACGCGATGCGGGAAATGGTCACGAGGGTCTACTCCGGTTGTCACTCAGGCCGAGCGCTTCGTCGGGCAGAAGGCCGCGCCGGGCTTCACCCCCAGCCTGGCGAGCAGCGCCGCCAGGGGACAGAAACCGGTGAACGAGGCTTGCAACATGTTGGCGCCGACGAAAGCGGTCAACCACAGCCAGTGGGGACTGTGCAGCTGGGAAAGCGCCAGCGAGGCGAGGATGAACGCTCCGGCGAATCGGAACACCAGCTTGTCCACATTGCTGCCGGTGGCATTCAGAGTCTCGGAACCTGGAGTCATGGCGGCTTGCTTTTCCATGGTCAAACACCTCTCTTTCGCAATCGGGATCGTGCAACGGTGCAGTAATGGCCGTGCAGCACCCGGATGATGTCCAGCGCAGGGCCAGGACGCACCGAGTAATAAATAGTCTGAGCCTCGCGCCGGGCGTTGAGCAGCCCCTCTTCCCGCAGCACGGCCAGGTGCTGGGACAGGGCAGACTGAGACAAGGCAATGCGCTCGTTC
>NZ_DAIRTR010000097.1:0-11596 GCF_036803785.1 Pelomicrobium sp.
GCGGCTGGGTGCGGGCCTCCGGCGCTGTCCTGGCCGCCGCGGCCGCCTGCTTGAGTAGGGCGATGCCCAGCGCGGCGCCGCCGCTCGTAGCGAGAAAACGTCTGCGATCCATGGCATGACTCCGATTCAGTGTTGGCCGGCGTGGGCGGCGCCGGTTTTGAGCGTTTCCTGGGGCGCGGCCGGTTCGGCATAGTTGAAAGCGACGGGCTGCGGCAGCTCGCCGCCCACCGCCTGTTCCAGGTCCAGGGTGGCGATCCAGAAGTCCCGCACCGCTTCGAGGTATTGCTTGCGCGCTTCCAGCTCCTCCCGCTTCGCCTCGATCAGGTCGTAGACGCCCACCAGCATGCCGTTGTAGTGCTTGAGCGTCTCGTCCACCAGGGCGGTCTTCACCGGCAGCACGGTGGCCCGGTAGCCGTCGGCCCGGGCGTAGGCGAGCCGCAGCCGTGCTTCGGCGTTGGCCACTTCCGCGGCCACGCGGCGATGGGTTTCCAGGAGCTCGAGCTCAGCTTTGGGCACCGGCGCCTGGAGCCGGTACAGATTGTCCGGAGCGAGGAGCGGGAGCCGCACCCGGGTCTCGGGCAGCGCAGAGGCATAGCCGGTGGGGTTGTCGGCGCGGAACCGCTCTTCGGCCCGACGCGCGTCCAGCCGGTTCGCCCAGGCGAAGGCCTGAAGCCCTTGCCACTGGGGCAGGGTGTCGGGGAGCGCGGGAAGCCCCGCGGTCTTCAAGGGACGGCCGCCCGGCACGAGGCTCAAGCGCCGCGCCAGCTCCCGCTGAGCGTTGGCGAGGGCGACCCGGGCGAGGTCCCGCTCGAGCGTCACTTCGGCGAGCTGAACACGATGAGGAAGCGTTTTGAGGAGGCTGGCGTTGCCCGCCTTCCGCTGGCCGTCCCCGAGCTCCGCAGCGGCCAGGGCGGCCTCGGCCAGTTGCTCGGCGTGGGGCGCGAGCGCCTCGGCGAGGGCGAGATCCAGGTAGGCTCCGGCCACTTCCCGGCTCACGGCCAGGGCCGTCCGGGCCACCTGGGCGCGCAGCTCGTCCGGGGCGCGCAAGGGTTGTGTCGCCGTGGCAAGCGGCAGGCCGAGGAAATCGCTGCGCACCTGCAAGGGCGCCGCCCGGGAGGCCAGCAGGCCCGATTGCACCAGGGCGGAAGGCGTGATCCCCAGTTCCCGGTACTCCCGCAGGAGCTCGGCGTTGGTCACCAGGGCGATGCGGATCGCGTCGTGCAGCGTCAGGGGCCCGGCGAGCAGGGCTTCCACTGCGGGCTCGACGCCACGGGCGTAGGAGCCTCCTTGCAGGTTGGGCAGGCGGGGGCCGCCTGCCCGCTCTTGTGCCGCCTCGGCCGGAGGGAAGCCGAGGGCGGCGGCCAGAGCGACGGCCGCAAGGGCCAACGCTACGCGAGGAATTTGCGACATAAGCTGACTCCCATTTCCAGTTGAAACCGGCTCCGCGCTGGACGTGGAGCAGGAGGAGGGCGCGAATCGTCGCGCCCCGGGGCGGCGGTTTCAGCCGCCCGACGGAATGGGGTTCAGAGGAGGGGTGGCCGCTGAAAGGAGGCGAGAAAGACCGGCCGGGGCGCGAGCACCGCCAGGGTCGGCTGGGCGTCCGCGATCACCGGGCGGGCCGTGACGGTCGCCGCGGGAAGCCCTGGCGCGCTGCACTGCTGGCATAGGCTGCAGCCGTCGCAGGCGGGCAAACCCCGGGAATCCCCGTCCTGGGAAGCGGGCGGGTCCGCGGCGGGGCTTTGGTGATCAAGGCCTTGGGAATCGTGGGGCAGGCCGTGTTGTGCCAAGTGGACGGCGTGCCAGCCATGATCGGCGGGGGGGCTGCCGTTTCCGTGGGTGCCGCAGAAGGGCATCACAATGCCGGCGAAGCCCTGGGCGGGCAGCCAGAACGCCAGCAGCAGGAGGACAATGCGTTTCATTACAATGGTCACGGGCGGCAGTATACGGCAGTGGCCTCGCTTCGGGCAAACACGCTCGTAGACAGGAGGACATCGGCCGAGTTCCTCGATCCGCAAGGATTCTCAAGCGTGCCAGAGGAGTACAGGAGTCAGCCATGGAACCCAGCATCGATCCGTTCTTCGAGCGGCAGTACAACGCCCGTGCGGCGATTCCCGACCATCCCCAGATTTTCGCCCGCTGGGCCGAGACGTCCGCGCGCGTGCGGGCCGAATGGCCCTGCGTTCTGGACGTACGCTATGGAAAGGGGGGAAAGCAAACCCTGGACGTGTTTCTCTCCCAGGGGCCGAGCCGGGCGCTGCTCGCGTATTTCCACGGGGGCTACTGGCGTTCCCTGGACAAGAACGATTTTTCTTTCCTGGCGCCCGCCCTGGGGGAAGCAGGCGTCACCGTGGCCATGGTCAACTACGATCTCGCGCCCGAAGTCACGGTGGCCCACATCGTGGAGGAGGCGCGGGAGGCGGTCGTATGGCTGCTGCGCAACGCCGGCGACTACGGTGCCCATCCGGGCAAGCTCTTCGTCGCGGGCCACTCCGCGGGGGCCCATTTGGTCGCCATGCTGTATGTGACCGACTGGAACCGGGTGTACTCGGGGCTCACCCCCAAGGTGATCAAGGGAGGTCTGGCGGTGAGCGGAATCTATGACCTGGCGCCTCTCGTGGAAACCAGCATGAACGCCGACCTGCGCCTCACCCTCGAGGCCGCCCGAGGGCTAAGCCCCGTATACATGGAGCCGCAGGTGAGGGCTCCCCTCACGGTGGCGGTAGGGGGAGAGGAGAGCAGCGAGTTTCGGCTCCAGACGGAGCTCCTGGTTGGCCGCTGGAAGGAGCGCCTCCAGGTCGAACAGATCCCTATGCCTGGGTTTCATCATTTGAGTGTCATCGAGGCGCTGGGCCGCAAGGGGTCGGCGCTGCACGCCGCGGCGATCCGGCTGATGGGCCTGGACCGGGAGGAAGGAAAGGAGGAGCCCGAGGAAGAAAAGGACGAGTGGGGGGAGGATTGACAACCGGGTATAACGGCTGCACAAGCTCTCACGGGATGTGCCGCGGGGTCCCGTTCGCCGGTCTCGTTCCAGCGTGTTCGGCTGCGCTTCTGCGCCGCCCTGTGCCTACGGGCGCAATGCAGGCTGCGGATGAGCACAAATTGTCCCGAACAAAGGCGGGCTGTTTGTCATGGGCCGACTGAAGGCTAGGCGCCGGCTCGGCAGGCGGCCCGTTGGTCGCCGGGGATCAGCCGTCCGAGGCAGCGGCGCACCCAGCGGGCGGTCAACTTTTCCTGCAGTGCGTTCTGGGACAGCCTCGAGGCGAGGCAGGCGAAGCTCACCTGATCCAGGGGCTGGTCCTGGTTGAAGCAGGAGAAGACCACTTCCTCCCGGCCGGTGGCCGGGTCCCGGTGCAGTTGTAGGCACTGGCCGCAGATCTCCTTCATCATGCACTGCATCGGCGAGTTGATGGAGCCGATGGCCACGTGGCCGGGCTTGAGATACGGGGCGAGGCGACCGGTGCGCGCCTCGGCCACCGCGGCCATCATGCGCTCCGAGCCGATGGCGACGATGCGGTCCACGGCCGAAAGGGGCGGCCGCGGGGTTCCCAGCGCTCCCTGGGCGTAGGCTTCCATGGCCTGGACGATGTTGCCGATGAAGGCCTTGTCCTGGGGTCGACCCGGAATGAAGCCGGGCGCCTCCTCGCAGCACCACACCACCACGTCGGCGGCCGCTTCGATGCGCTGCGCATGGTAGCGGTCGGCAAGCCGTTTATACCCGGCGAAGTAGAGCACGCGGCAGCCGTTGGCGCGCAACGCCTGGCCGATGGAGAAGAGCACGGCGTTTCCCAAGCCCCCGCCCGCGAGCAGGACTGTCTCGCCTGTGGGGATTTCGGTCGGGGCACCGGTCGGTCCCATTACCACCACCGGCTCGCCGGGCCTGAGCAGGGCGCATACGTCGGAGGAGCCTCCCATCTCCAGCACGATCAGGGACAAAAGCCCTTTCTCCTCGTCGACCCAGGCCCCGGTCAAGGCGAGCCCTTCCATGGCGAGAAGCGTCCCGTCGGCACGGGGTGCACACGCCTCGAAGTTCTGCAGTCGATAGAACTGTCCCGGGCGGAAGCGACGGGCGGCCATAGGCGCGTGCACCACCACTTCGACGATGGTGGGGGTCAAGCGGTGCACCGCGTGCACCGTGGCTCGAAGCTCCTGGTTCAACCGGGCGAGCAAGGCCTGCGGCGCCACCGGCTCGGGCGGCCGCGAGTGCAGCTTGCGGGACAGCACCGGATAGCCTTGCTTCGCGCCGGCCATGGCCTTGACCACGTTGCCGGCGTAGGACGGATGCAAGTCCCCCCAGAAACTCATGGTCCGCCCATCGGGGAAGAGGGCCATCAGCACGTGGGGCTTTGCCGGCTTGGGGCTACGTCCCGGCGCGGCGGGCCGCCCCTCTTCGTCCAAGGCCTGGTAGTAGGCGCCGTCCAGGGGCGGGAGCAGCCCGGGAAACTCGCGGGCGAGCACGGTGTTCGGTTGGGTGCCGGCAGCGATCAGCACGGTGCGCGCGGCGAGCTCCACTTCGCCGCCGCCGCTGGTGTGCTGGAGCCGTAGCCGCTGGGCGGCACCGAAATCGTCGGTGAGGACCGCCACCGGCTGCAGGTTCTCGGCGAAGCGTACCCCCTCCTCCATGGCTTTGCGCACTTCCTCGTGATTGAGTCGGTAGCTCGGGGCATCCGCCAGCCGCCGGCGATAGACGATGGTGACGCCACCCCAAGCCTCAAGCAGCTCCCGCAGCCGCGGCGCGCGGCCTTCCCGGGCGGCCGCGGCGCGCTCGGCGCGGATCGCCCGGGCATGGGCGAGAAACTCCTCGGCAATGGCCGCGTCCTCGGCGCTCCAGCCGGCGCGCACCGCCGCCTCCCCCTGCTCGGCCGCGAGAGTTTCGTAGCGGGACAGGAACTTTTCCACCTGTACCGGGTAGTAGGCCAGCGTCTCGGTGGCGGCATCGATGGCGGTCAGGCCCCCGCCGATCACCACCGCCGGCAGGCGGATCTGCAGGTTGGCGATGGAATCCGAGCGCGCGGCGCCGGTCAACTGCAGCGCCATGAGGAAGTCGGAGGCCATGCGCACGCCCCGGGCGAGTGCGTTTTTCATCGGCACCACGGTGGGCCGGCCGGCGCCCGTGGCAAGGGCGATGTGGTCGAAGCCCATTGCCAACGCGTCTTCAGGCGTGAGAGTGCCGCCGAAGCGTACACCGCCGAACAAGGCGAAGCCCTTGCGCCGCTCGAGGAGCAGGCGCACGAGTTTCAAGAAATTCTTGTCCCAACGCACGGTGATCCCGTATTCGGCCACCCCACCGAAACCTGCCATTACTCGGCCGCTCAAATCCTCCCACAGCTCGCCCACGTCCCGGATCGGCCGGAACGGCACCCGCCGACCGTCCAGGGTGACACCAGAGAGCGCTTCCGGCAGCGGCTCGATCTTCAGCCCGTCGATGGCCACCACCGTATGGCCTTCGTTCAGGAGATGGTGCGCCAGGTTGAAGCCCGCCGGACCCTGGCCCACCACCAGCACTTTATAGCCCGTTTCGGGACGCGGCACCGGGCGCGCCAGGTGTAGGGGTGTCCAGCGGGTGAGGAGACTATAGATCTCAAATCCCCAGGGCAGCGCCAGCACGTCCTTTAGCACTCGCGTCTCGATCTGGGGAATATCCACCGGCGCCTGCTTCTGGTAGATGCAGGCCTTCATGCAGTCGTTGCAGATGCGGTGGCCGGTGGCGGCGGCGAGGGGATTGTCCACCGTGACGATGGCCAGCGCCCCGAGAGAGGCGCCGTGGGCCTTGGCGAAATTCATCTCGGAAATCTTCTCTTCCAGCGGGCAGCCGGTGAGCATGGCGCCGAGGGCGTTCGAACGGAAGTTACCGCCCTTGTCCCGCAGCCCCACGGAGCAGGAATCCTTCGACTGGCCGTGGCACCAGATGCAGTAGTTCGCCTGGTCGAGCACCGCTTCCTCGCCCATTCCGGGATCGGTGAGGCGAAACCCGTCGCGCCGGCGCAGATGGGCTTCGTCCAGGCGCAGCCGCGTGATGCCGTGGTCCGTTTGCGGGGACGCATCCACCAGATGGGCCGGGTCGAGCTTGGCGGGGACCTTGAAGAGCGTGCCCTCAGCGTGGCGCGCGCGACCGGCGGACGTATACACCGCCCAGGCGCTATAGCGCTCGGCCAGCGCCAGGGCGGCTTCGTCACCTTCCGCAAGCCAGCGCTCCACGTGGCGCGCGAAGGTGGCCTCCGAGAACGTTTGCCCCATGCGCTGCTCGAGCTCGCGTGCGAGCGCGGCCCCGTCCTCCCGCTCGGCCTCTGCGGGAGAGCGGGCGGTGAGCGCCCGGCGCTGGACGAACTGACGCTTGATCCGGTAGAGCCGCTGCGCGGCCTCGTGCTGGGCGTTTAGGCGCGCGACCTCCGTCTCGATGCCGAAGAGCTGCCCGAGGAAGACGTCCAGATGGGGGGCCGCTTCCACCAGGAGGTGGGAGTACTGGAGCTTGGTGACCGCTTCGGGGCGCGCCCGAGCCGTAACCAGGTGCTCGTGCACCTGCGGCGCACTGCGGCGCAAGTGCTCGAGAAAAAGCCGATCGATGCGCTCGATGCCCGAGCGCTCGTAGAGATCGGAGAAGGTCAGACCGAAAGCGAGCTCAAGCGTGTCCATAGCAACAGAGGGCCATCGATCACCGCCCTCGATCACTCCTTAAGTGTAGCGAAAGGAAACCATTCCTGGCGACTTGCGGTACGCTTTACGCCCAGCGAAGCACAAGCGTATCGTCGGCCTGACGTTCCACCCGAGTGCCGAGCGCTCGCCCTTCGCGGTTTAAGGTTTGCTCGATCCAGCCCACGTCCAGGCCACGGGCACGGTTGAGGCGAAAGTGGCGTAGCTGCATCGGCGTCAGCGCGAAGCGGGAGAGCTTGCCGGTTGACGCGTCGAAGGTCGGGAAATACATCAGGACGAGATCGGGTCGGAACGGTTCATAGCCGCTGATTCCCTCGTAGTCGTTCAACAAGTCCCCGCAGCCATAGAGAATCGGCCGATCGCGGTAGACCTCGATGCCCTTCGGGTGATGGGACGAATGACCGTGCACGAGATCTACCTGGGCCGCATCGATCAGCCGGTGGGCGAACGCCCGCGCTTCCTCCGCGATGCCATAGCCCCAGTTGCTGCCCCAATGGAGCGAAACGACGACAATGTCGCCGGCGCGCCTGGCGGCGCCCACCTGGCGGGCAATGGCCTCCGCCGTACGGGGCGACAGCTCGTCGAGGAAGCTCACCCCTGCGCGGGCCTCGCCCGCGGCCCACGCCCGCGGCACGCCAGCGCTTTCGGTGCCGTAGGCGAAAACGAGCACCCTTCCGCCACGACGATGCTCGATCGTCGCCGGTGCCGCGGCCTCCGCCGCATTACTCCCGGCACCGACGGTGCCTATTCCTGCCGCGCGCAGGGCGTCCAACGTCTCGGCCAGACCGCGGTAGCCCCAGTCCAGCACGTGGTTGTTGGCGAGCACGCAGCAATCGATCTTGGCCGCGGATAAACACGCCACGTTGCCGGGATGCATGCGATAGTGGATTCTTTTGCGGGGCCATGCTTCTTCCGAGGTCGTGACCGCGGTTTCCAGATTGATGATGCGCGCAGCGGGGCGCATACGCTCCAACTCGGTCAGGGCATCGCCCCAAACATAGGCGAAGTCGACCGGCCGCGGAATCGGCCCGCTCGCCCGCTCTGCCAGCTCGACATAGCCCAGCGCCGAGCGCAGGTAGGGCTCGCGCAGATCGGGCTTACTCGGGTGAGGCAAGATCTGATCCACACCGCGCCCGGTCATCACGTCGCCACAGACGAAGAGAGTGACCTCGTGGGCATGCATGCGCGAGCCCTCCTCGGTTCGCGGCCCGGGCCTTGGGTCGGCAGTGGCGGGAAAGCTCGGCACCGCCGATGGGGCGCTCACCGACACTACGCCCAGCAACGCCTTGCCGGCCTTCACAAGAAAATGGCGTCGATTCACGACCCCCTGCCCTGCCGGACGCCGCTTACTTCTGGCCATCTAGCCCTGACCGAAAGTGGGCCACGCGCGGAGGCGCGCTTCGCCCGATCCGCTCCTTTACGACCGATTTGCCGCTCGTGGGTTTTACGCTACCACGAGTGATGACGAAACGCGCGGATCTTAGAGGTCTTCGCGTGGGAGAGCCTTGCCACGACGGTGCTCTGTCGGGCCATGGACAACTTACGGCCGCCAGACTCCCGAGGAGGCGGTGAGATTCGTCCTTGACACGCGCCTCTCCGCACCGATACATTGACTCACGCTTCAGGTACTGGGCCGGCGGCCGTCGGCCCAGTGAAACGGGAAGCCGGTGCGTCCGGATCGACCGGGCAAGGCCGGCGCTGCCCCCGCAACGGTAAGCGAGTCAAGGGTCTGCATCACGCCACTGCGCAGCGCGCGGGAAGGCGCAGACCCGGACGGTTCGACACCGCTCCACTCGCAAGCCCGGAGACCGGCCTGGAGCGCAGC
Organism: Pelomicrobium sp.; assembly: GCF_036803785.1. Taxonomy (NCBI): domain Bacteria; kingdom Pseudomonadati; phylum Pseudomonadota; class Hydrogenophilia; genus Pelomicrobium; species Pelomicrobium sp. Next base: position 8,474 of record NZ_DAIRTR010000097.1, read on the forward strand.
GCAGGGGGATCGCGGAGGGCGGTCCGACGGCGGCAGGCGGTTTCTACAGCGCACGCTCCGTTTCCTCCTTCCTCCGCATCCGTTCTCGAATAACGCAAGGCCCGCCGCGGGTGTGCGCGCGGGCGGAGGCAAAGCCATGAAAAAAATCTACGCGCCGGCGGGCTGGGTGCTGCTTGCCGTCTGCAGTGGATCTTGGGGGGCGGAAGGGTTGCCAGCTAGGGAAGTGGTGGCCCTCGCGCCGGTCGTCGTGACTGCTAGCCGCACCGCGCAGACCGCCGAGGAGACTCTGGCCTCGGTCACGGTAATCACCCGGGAGGACATCGAGGCGAGCCAGGCGTTGTCCGTCCAGGAGGTGTTGCGGGGGCTCGCCGGCCTCTCCATTGCCAACAACGGCGGGCTCGGAAAGAACACCTCCTTGTTTCTGCGCGGCACCGAGTCCGACCACGTGCTGGTGTTGATCGACGGCATCAAGGTCGGCTCGGCCACCCTGGGCCAGGCGGCGTTCCAGGACTTTCCCCTCGAGCAAATCGAGCGCATTGAGGTGGTGCGCGGTCCCCGCTCGAGCCTGTATGGGTCGGAGGCGATCGGTGGCGTGATCCAGATCTTCACCCGCCGGGGAGGGGGAGCGCCCGCGCCCTACTTCAGCGTCGGTGCCGGCACCCACAGCACCTCGTCCCTGGTGGCGGGCCTGCAGGGGGGCGGCGAGCGGAGCTGGTTCCACCTGGGGCTGAGCAACCTGGACACCCAGGGGTTTAACGCTTGCACCGGTAAGCCATTCCCAGGGGGCGCAGGCTGCTTCACCGTCGAGCCCGACGCCGACGGCTACCGTAACCGCGTCGGCTCGTTGCGCCTGGGGCACCGCTTCGACAACGGCGCGGAGGTGGACTTTCATGCCCTGCGCGCCAAGGGGCAGAACGAGTTCGACGGCACCTTCGTCAACGAGTCCGAGTCGGTGCAGCAGGTGGTGGGCGGGCGGCTGAAGTTCTCGCCCCTCTCGCGCTGGCAGGTAGCCCTCACCGCCGGCCAGAGTCGGGACGAGTCGGACAATTTCCTGAACGGGGTGTTCCAGAGCCGCTTCGACACCCGGCGCGATCTGTTTTCCCTGCAGAACGACATCGCCCTCGGGGCAAACCAGCTGGTCACCGTCGGCTTCGACCATCAGAACGACCGGGTGGATGGCACTGTCGCCTTTCCGGTGACTTCACGGCGCAACGAAGGGCTCTTCGCCCAGTACCTGGGCCGGCTGGGGGCCCACGATCTGCAAGCGTCCCTGCGCCGCGACGACAACGAGCAGTTTGGGGGCAAGACCACCGGCGCCGCGGCCTGGGGCTACGAGCTCATGCAAGGCCTGCGCTTCATCGCCTCCTATGGCACGGCCTTCAAGGCGCCCACGTTCAACGAGCTGTTCTTTCCCGGCTTCGGCAACCCCAAGCTCCACCCAGAAGAATCTCGAAGCGTGGAGGTGGGGTTGGAGGGCATCGGGCGCCTCTGGCGCTGGTCGCTCCACGCCTACCAGACCCAGGTGGACCAACTGATCGCCTTCGACGCGGCCACTTTCTTGCCCCAGAACATCGACGAGGCGCGTCTGCGGGGAATCGAAGGCATCGTCAGTGGACAGATGGCCGGCTGGCGGATCGTGGCCCACGCCACCCTCCTGGACCCGGAGAACCGGAGCAGCGGACCGAACCACGGGAAGGTGTTGCCCCGGCGGGCGGAGCAGTCCGCCCGCCTGGACGTGGACCGGGACATCGGGCGTTTCACCGTCGGCGCCACCGTGGTGGCAGAGGGCCGGCGCTTCGACGATCTGGCCAACACCCGCCGCCTGGGCGGTTACGCCACGGTGGACCTGCGGGCCGAGTACCGGCCCTACAAGGATTGGGCGGTGCAGCTCAAGGTGGGCAACGTGTTGGACAAGGACTACGAGACGGCTGCCTTCTTTCCCCAGGACGGCACCACCGTCTTCGTCACCCTGCGCTACCGGCCCCAGGGCGGGTGATGGGTTCATTTTTCGCGCGACGTCATAGGAGGACTCATCGTGCATGCGCTGCATCGCCATGGCCCGCTCCTTGCCGGCCTGGGCCTTGCTGCCCTGATGGCCGCCACCCGCTCTCACTCCTTCGGCCCAGCTCTCCCGCTTCCCGACGCGTCCTGGGCCGTGTTTTTCCTGGCGGGCATGTTCCTGCGCTCAAGCGGGTGGTTCGCTACGTTTCTCGCCGAGGCCGCCGCGATCGATTTTCTCGCCATCACGGCAGGTGGAGTGAGCGGCTGGTGCGTGACGCCCGCCTATCCCTTTCTCGCCTTCGCCTACGGGGCCCTGTGGCTTGCGGGGCGCGGGTGCGGCTGGCACGGAGTGGGCGGTGGCCACGGGTGGGCGCGCGCAGCGGCGGCGCTTTTCGTCGGCGTCACCGCCGCCTTCTTGATCTCCAACGGGAGTTTTTACCTGCTTTCGGGTTACTTCCCGACGCTGAGCGGGTTGGAATACGCGGCCCGTGTAGCCCGCTACTACCCGCGGTATGCGCTGAGCACTTTCTTCTATGCCGCGCTGATCCTCGTCGGATACGGACTCCTTCGATGGCTTGCGCACCCGCGCCCGGATGGAGTAAACCAATCCCCATGACGCTGCTTTCCGCCATCGCTTATGCCGCCAAGCGCCCTTGAGCCTGGGCCCGGGACCGCTGTCCGGCGACGCTGTCCGGCGCTGCTGGTGGCGGCCCCTGCTTCGGGACAGGGCAAAACCACGGCCACGGCGGCCCTCGCCCGCCTGCATCGCAGCCAGGGGCGACGGGTGCGGGCGTTCAAGACCGGGCCCGATTTCCTGGATCCCATGATTCTGGAACGGGCCTGCGGCGCGCCGGTGTATACGCTCGACCTGTGGATGGTGGGGGAGGCGGAGTGCCGCCGCCGCCTGTTCGAGGCAGCGGGGGAAGCGGATCTGATCCTGGTGGAAGGGGTCATGGGCCTGTACGACGGCGAGCCCAGCAGCGCCGACCTGGCGATCGCCTTGGGCCTGCCGGTGCTGCTGGTGGTGGACGCTTCCGCCATGGCCCAGACCTTTGCTGCCGTGTGCCACGGGCTCGCCACCTACCGGCCGGGGCTGCGGGTGGCGGGGGTGGTGGCCAACCG
>NZ_DAIRTR010000098.1:0-11423 GCF_036803785.1 Pelomicrobium sp.
CCCCACCCCGAACCCCTGCTTACCGCCAGCCGGGAGGTGGGCGTCAAACCGTCGGCCTGCCTCTATCTGGGCGATGACGAGCGGGACGTGCAGGCGAGCCTCGCCGCCGGAATGCGTCCCGTCGTGGCCCGCTACGGTTACCTAGGTAACGGCAAACCGTGGCAGGCCTGGGGCGCCCACAGCGCCATCGCCCAGCCGCTGGAGCTGCTTGAGCTCCTCTAGACCCGATAGAGGGAGCGGCGGTCCCGCTCGAAGCGCACCGCCTCCTCCAAGGACGCCCCCCGCTTGCCACCGGGCCAGATCCAGCCGGCGCTCTCCAGGGAAATCTCCCGCCGCAGGAGCTGCACGCTGCGGCCGTCCTCGAACTCCACCACGGTGCCATTGATGCTGGTGTCGGTGAGATAGAACTGCACCCCCTCCAGCCGCACGACTGCGTGCTCCCGGGAGATGAACCGGTCGATCAGCCGCACATCACAATGGGGGGCCCGACCGATGACCACCCGATAACGCAACCGGTCCACGGTGATCCTTTGGTCCCGATGGGTAAGCACCAGGCCGCCTGGGTCCGCAGGCAGCAAGCGCCGGCCCTCCAGGTTGAGATCGGTCACCGTCGTGCTGTCGTGATCCCACAAGACTTGATAGATCACCGTCTCTCGGGCGGTGTCCTTGATCCGGATCCGGAAAATGGGCCGGCACGTCGCCTTGAGCTCCTCGGACAGGATTCCATAGGTGGCCTCAGAGGTGAGGATCTGCTCTGGGCTGGCCATATCGCTCAGATAGGCGGCCAAGTTCACGGTGTCGCCGAAGATATCCTGCCCCTCCTCCATCAGGTCCCCGTAGTGGATCCCGATGTGCAGCCGCACCTTCTCACCGGCACAAGGCTCGCTCATCGCCTGCCGCTGTAGGGTTCCGGCTGCACGGAGCGCCTGGTCTGGGGAGGAAAAGACGCTCAGAACGGCATCCCCCACCGCCTTGACGAGCCGGCCCCCATGCTGCCGGGCGACCCGGGCGTTTCGCTGGACGAAGGCTTCCACCACCGCACGGCCGGCCAGATTACCCAGTACGGCGTAAATCCGAGTGCTGCCCACCAGATCGGCGAACATCACCGCGTAGCGGACCAGGCTTCGACTCATGTTAAGAATAAACTATAAGCATTTGAGCAAATTATACTTTTTATTCTGCAAAAATGCTATTGTCGGTGGAACGAATCACAAATCCTCGAGTCTGAGTGTTTGTAGCCGCCCGCAAGCGTTAAAATGTCAACCCTTTGAGGGGGCGACCTGGTTTCGACGCGGGTCGCGAAGCAGCGCAGGGCATGCCGAGGACCAGTTCCCTCGTAAATCCACTGGAAGCCAACAGACGCCAACGACGAGCGTTACGCTCTCGCCGCCTAACACCGGCGAGACGCTGCACTAGTCTGCTGATGGGCTAGGCCCCGCCGGGTGGGGAAGGCGTAAGCCGAGCTTACCCAAGGGGTGCAGCGTCATGCACATCAGCCTCTGCGCACGGTCTGGCCGCTTGGCCGTGCGCATCCGTCGAAGCGGCTGGCCGAGCGTCAGCCTGCCGGTCGGCGGGCGCAAGGCGAGATGCCGTAGACCCGGCTAAGCATGTAGGCCTGACTGCGGAGGGCTCGCGGACGGGGGTTCGATTCCCCCCGCCTCCACCAATCAATGAACTCCCAACCGTTCTCGGTTGAGAGTTTTTTCTTGCCCGATCGCACCGGTTCTAGGGTGTTGTTGGGGGTTCCTGCGGAAGCCTGTGGACTGCGCCGGCCAACTTCTCGACCCCTTTTTTACTCTCTCGGCCGTTCCTCGAACCAAGCTCGCGTCCTGTGACTGGCCCGAAGTCCGCAAAGGCAGCAATTGGCACGCCTACAAATCAAGGAGTTATACACGGACGAAGCAATCGGTTGGATTGAGGCGTCGGCCGACCCGAGGAATCACCACCGTTCATACGGCGCCGAGACGGTTCGAAGAATGGCAGAAGAACGGCTCCCTATTCTCTGACAAGCGGAGGCGACCCATGGGCCGCCTCAGCGAAGCCATTCTGTCTGCCGCCCAGGCTCTGCCGGAGGCTTCTGCGGCATTAAGCGCCTTCGTGTTGCCACCGCCCCAGGGACTTACGCCCCGAGAGGGACCGGCCACGCCCGGCATATAGACCATGTCAGTAGTACCCAACTCATGGCCCAGCTGCGAGATCAAGGTCGTGATCTGGCCGCGATGACGGGTTCCACGATGAAAGAGGTGCGCCAGAACGAGCGCAAGCGGCAGCGTCATCGGCTGCTTCTTCAAGAACGATGTGTCATGGACTGGTTCGACAAGCCGTGCCGGTGCAAGTCCTGTCATGAAGGACTAAATATCGACGTCCATTTTTCGCGTGTTCTGTCTTCAGTTCCGCAAAATCGGCATGAAGTTCCTGATCAAGCGAAACGATGGCGAATGGTTGTTCCACGATTCGCCCAAGTCACAGGTGATTCACCAGCAACAGATGACTGAATGTGCCGTGGATAGAATGAAAGAACGCCCCCGCGTTGCGCCTGCGCTCATCGTCGCTCATGGGGGCGCACACGGCATAGAGCTTTTCGTTCATCCAGCGATCGTAGTCGGCCATCAGGGTCAGCAGGTTCTTCCCATACATGGGGCACCCCTCGTCTCTGCTAGATCCAGAGCAAGGGCACGGTGGCGGTGGCGAGCACTGCCATGGCGCGAATAATCCGTCGCGGCGCGATCGGATTTTGAATCCATCGCCTCAAAGCCTTTCCGCCCGCCGCGCATAAACTGATGCATGGCTTGGCAACCGCGTTGAATAACGAACCAGCGGCCGCGACGCATTCTGCGCAATGCTCACCGGCGGCACAAACGCGGAAATCACCGTGGCTCCATTAGCCAGGTCTTCGGATTCAGAAACTGGAGCATGGCGGCTTCATGAAAGTGGATCGGTCGCGCCACGGTCGCTGCTTGCAATTTGCCCGCCCGTCAACGAATGCGAAGCCGGACACCTGACGGCGATCCGCCTCGTGCTTGACGGCCAACGGCGCGCCGCAAGCCGCGTAGTGGAGGAGTGAGCGCTGCCTATCCGCACGACGCGCTGGCGTTGCAAGCCGACCACCAGATCGACTTCTTCATCGGTGAGTCGCGCCTGCTGCGCGATCGCATCGCGCGCGCCCGGCCCCCATGGAGCGCGTCGCTAGCCGACCATCACGCGGTGCTCTTCATATACGCGTTCGGGCTGAAGGAGTGCGGCGAGTACACGGCCGCCGAACGATAGGGACACGAGAGTGTCGTGCGCGAGCGGCGCGACGGCTGTGGCTGGCACGCGGTCGCGCACGCGATGGAGATGCAGAACCGCACCGCCGGCGGCATCGCCTGGCTGCGCGCCGACACCGACAATTGGTCGCGCGAGAGCTTCTTTGCTGCGCACCACTGGTGGCATCTGGCGCTCTATCACTTCGACCGCGGCGAGATCGACGAGGTGCTGCACTTCTTCGGCGGCCAGCTCCACGGCGCACGCTCCACGGTCGTGCTGGACATGATCGACGCCACGGCGGCCTTCGCGCGCGAGGTGGGGCTAGACGCTGCGCGCGCGATCCCACGGCCTTCGGCGAGCAATAATACGAAGAGACGGTAAGCCTACTGCGCGCGCTGCGCGGCACCGCGAACCGCCTCTGGGGCAGGCACGCGCTGCGCGACCTGATCGACCTCACGCTGATCGAAGGGGCGCTGGGTGCGCCTGCTCGCCCGTGCCGAGTGCGAAGCGACCGACACGGTGCTGAGCGATGCTTTTGCCGCTTACCGGGGCAGGGGGGAGCTGCGGACGATCCAACTGCGACGGGCAATATGCTTACGAGCGAGTGCGCAATGCGCGAGCAGTCGATGCCGGGCGCTTTCGAGAGTGGCGATTGGGTCAGTGGTCCGACGACGGCTTCCTGCGTGCATTGCCGGCACCACGAAGGGTCCGACCCTTGCCACACCCACTTGGCAGCCGCCCGGCGTCAGATGGAACAAGATGCGGGTGAACCCAAAAGAAGAACTGCCGCTTTCAGACCTTTTTTCTTAGAAAAAGGCCTGAAGCGGCTTGAACTTAGACTTAGAAGTCAGACCTAAGCTGTTGTTTTGATTGGCGCGCCCGGCAGGATTTGAACCCACGACCCCCTGGTTCGTAGCCAGGTACTCTATCCAACTGAGCTACGGGCGCAATACAAACATTATAACAAAGAGAGCACGGCCGAGGCATCCTCTTGCCTAGAAGCGCTGCGAAACCGTGCTTCGCTAGGTGGCTGTCATCCTCTCGCACGAGCTCGGTTTCAGGATCGGTGCTCGGTGGAGGCGTGGCGTCCGGTCCCTTCCCTCCCCCAGAAAGAACAGAAAGCGGGATTAACATCGCGCGCAAATCAGCCGATCCGGGCGTGCGGATTAAAGCGCAATCGCCGGTGTCGTCTTGCGAACCTGCTTGCGGGCAACCGAGGACCGGCCGAGCGCGCCGTGCATCGACCTCAACACCCCCTCGGCTTGCACTTTATGCGCTGCAGGCGCCGATCGCTCGGCATCCTCTTTTTGCCCCGGGAGTACGTGAAGCAACCCGTCCAAGAATTGACCTAGCCGTGCATTACTCCTCCTGAGCGACACCGCGAGTGGCGATACGGCACACAGCTACCGTTCTATGGTTTCTCAACACCCGGCTCGTGATAAAAAGCATGCAAGGACCTGGGATTGCCACTGTGATTGCTTGCGCGCAAAGAGATAGCGGCCACGCGGCTTATTGCCGGCATTGTGCGGATCCGCTCGCTTGCCTGAGGTACGCGATCAGATCCGCTCGCTCCTTCGGGTCGGCGATCCCGGCGTAGCCCATCGCCGTTCCGGGAATCGTCTTCAGCGGATCAGCGAGGAAGCGCTCCAGCGTGTGTTCATCCCACACGATCCCTGAGCGCTTCATCGCCTCGGAGTAGGGAAAGCCCGGCACGCTGCCAGCCCGCCGTCCGAAAAGTCCGCAATGCCGCGGGCCAGTGCGGTCGTAGGCGAGTGCATGGCAAGCAAGGCAGCGACTATAGATTTCCTCGCCCGCACGCGGGTCGCCGAGGAGATTTCTCGCACTCACGGCACTCGTTGCGAGGGTGAGGACGAGAACCGTCATCGAGCGTACGCACACCGCTGCTTCGCTCAAGATACGAACGCCGCGGGAACCGGTGGCTCTCCCAGCACGTACCGCAGGACTGCCCAGTGCATCGCCTCGTCGCCTAGGATGCTCGCGGCGGCCTTGGCAAGCTCACGATCGCCGAATACCGGCACGGTACCGAGGTAGGCACTCACGGCGCCCTTCTCCAGCATCGCCGCAAAACGCAGCACATCGGCTTGGGTCTTAAACGTTTCTGTCGGAAAAGTGTATTTGTCCTTGGCAGCTGCCGGCTTGCCGCCGAGCTTCGATACAGTCTTCGCGAGAAGGTCCGCATGCTCCTTATGGTGGCCCTGGAAGGTCACCGCAAGATCGAGTGCAGGTTTTTGCAGCAGCCCGCTTTCGGCGCCCACTTGGTATGCGGCCACGGCCTCTAGCTCAGCCGCTAGGGCGGTGTTCAAGACGCGGATATCGGATTCCACGGACTTATCTGTCTTTCTGGCGAGCGCATCGCGTCCAGCGAGCAACGCGATCGCAGTGCCTGAAAGGACCAGGCTAGAGCTCCGAACGAAATTACGGCGAGACATCTGTACCGCGGGATCACGGGCGAAAACCAGAAAAGACATGACGGTCCTCCTCTGCTGAAGGATAGAAAGCGGTCAAATATCATCCGTTAGGGGTGTATCGAGCCTAGCGAAGACCGCTGCGACCGTACGGTCGCAGCGCAGGCCGGCAAAGGCGAACACATCCTCAAGGCCAAGGTCGATCTCGCGGGACAACGCAGCGCGCAGCAAGCTCCTGGCGCGGAAGTAGCGGGTGCGTACCGTCGCCTCTGGGATGTCTAGGCAGGCAGCGATCTCTTCGACTGTCATTTCTTCCAGCGCGCGCAGCACGAACACGGTGCGGTATGCGGCCGGCAACGCGTCTATCTTGGCTTCGAGCAAGCGCCGCAGCTCGGCGCGCTGTGCGGCATGCTCCGGTTGCGCCTGTGTGGCCTCCTCCACGATGCTCGCCTCCTTTTCGTGACAGGCCCCTGCGGCGCCGTCGTCGAACGGCAAGATCGCGGCGCCGGCACTGCGCGCCCGCAGCCGCCCCAGCGCCTGATTGATCACGATGCGCACGAGCCAAGTAGAGAGCCTTGCTTCGCCGCGAAACCGGCCGATGGCACGATAAGCGAGGAGATAGGCTTCTTGCACCGCATCCTCGGCTTCAGCATCTTCTTTAAGGATGCTCCGAGCGGCGCGAAAAAGAGTGCGGTTGTGACGGCGCATGAGCAGTTCGAAAGCGCGGCGCTCGCCCGCGGCGATCCGCCGCGCGATGTCTAGATCGCTCAACTCTGCATGCGCCGCTTCTTTCCGGGCCAGGTCCGCGGACATGATTCGTTCTCCTATCTCAGTTCGCGGTCATTAGATGCAGGGCGCGCGCACGCCGTTCCCGGGGTGCACTGCAGAGAATAAAGCGACCCGCGGCGGGAGGACAGGCTAGGAAGCTGCTCCTGCCTACACCATGTATCGGTACCGGCGGGGGCCTATCAAGGGGAAGGTAGCTCCCTCGCCGCAACACTCGTCATTAGAAGGATTCCGCAGTTGCTGACCGATGTGCAATGCCTGCCGGAGCGGCCCGGCCAGGCGGCCAAATACGGGGTTATTCCTTAGTGCGCGTGGCGTGCCGGCGCGTCGCACCGGCTCATGGGCCAGGCCCTTGACCACGATCGCTCGCCACGGAGCAGCCTCTCGCCGCGCAGCCAGCGCCTGAGCTCACCCGCTGCCGGGCAGCGGCTTCCATAAGCTTGCCTCAAGGGAAGGTCAGGCAAGCGCCACGGATACGGTATCGCCGTGCGGCGCACTACCCCAATAGGCCGCCGTTTCGATAAATATGGCGTTGCGCCAGCACGGGGTGAAACTTTAGCGGATATCCCTCTTCCTGTTCGCCCCTTTGGCGCGGGCGGGGACGCTGTAGGTGAACAGCAGCCCCACCAGAAGGATCGCAAACGCGACCACCCAAGCGCCGGCAGAGGCCCATAACCAAATTTCTCGCCCCGGCAGTGACGGCAGAGCTAGGAGGCGCAACACCGCTGACAGGCCCAGGAGCAATACGGCAAGGTTGATCTCCTTGAATGAGGAGAGCGGCTTACCCATCCGCAGCAAGGCGGTGCGGACCATCATCACCCCCGTGAGGGAGCCGAGCGCTCCGATGGTGAATCCGTGCAGCGCGTGGGCGAGCAATGACGTTGACATGAGCTGCGCACCCCCTTTGAGGATCAACGCCGGGATCAACCACAAATAGGCAAGGGCGAGCGCTCGCAATGGCGCCTGGCGCAAAGCGTATCCCAGCCGCCAGGATGAGGCGCGCCACAGGGTGAGGAGCGCGGCGCCGATGCTGAAGAGACCGGCGATTTCCTGTAGGCCCGACAAATCGGAAACGAAGGCGATGGCCATCGAAGCGGCAAGCGGCAATTCGTAGCCGCTGCGAATCATGTCGGTGCGCGCAATGCCGTGACGCTCAAGGTGGCCGCCCACAGCCGCCGGCAAGGCGCGCCCGCCGACCACGAGCATGAGAAGCGAAAGGAGGTCAATGGCGCCGAGCAGCGCGCGTCGCTCGACAGCCGGCCCGAGCCACGGTGCGCCCGCCCACCACATGGCATCCAGCCACAAGAGCCCGACCAAGATCGCCGGAACGATTCGATTCTCGGCACGCTTCGCGCCCCGCAACAGCGGCGGCGCGGCAGCCGCCAGCACCGTCGCGGGAAACGATAGTCCGGCGACCACGGCCCAGACGCCCGTGTTGGCCGCCACCGCCACCCGCGCGGCAATCCATGTCGCCACCAATGCCGCCAGCACTCCCCGCGAGGTGCGGGTCACCAGAAATCCTGCGATAACGGAGAATGCGTAGCCAAAAAGCATCTCATGGCCGTGCCAAGCGGAGGCTACCGGCATAGAGGCGTGGTGCAGTATCAGCCAACCGGGAATCGCAGCCAGGGCAAAAAGCGCCGCTAGGGGAAACATCACGCGATCAGCGCTCAAAGGGCGGCGCCTCGCCAATCTCCGGTCACGGAAGAACCGGCTTGGGGAGTTGCCCATTCGGCTACAATGACCACAAGATTGCTTGCCGTCTGTCCAGCTGGACCTCCTTCACCGCAATCCGTTGGCGCCGGCGCCCTCCGCCCGCGCCGGAATCGGCCTGACTCCAGGCCCGGTGATCACGCCGCAACCGAAAGGTCGCTGCCATATCGGGGCAAGCACGCTTTTGGGTCCCCCACCAAAGGTGCCGTAGGAATCCGTTGAGCAACGGATCATCACTGCCACGAGCGGGAGGCTCGGCTCGTCGAGCCGTCCTATCGTTGGACGCTGGAACGAGTCAAGCACAGGAAGGAGGCACCCGCTAGGTGAGCCGACGGCCGCCGGCCTTCCTTGAAATACGGTTCACGAGGTGCGCCATCCGCTCGACGGGCTTTCGACTTGGCCTGCTCAGGCATCCAACCGCCCTGCCCGAGAAGGCTCTCTCTGCCGTCGGTTTTCGCCAAGCTAAAACACCCCGCAGCGGGGGTGTTTTATTGAGTTTGGCGGAGAGAGAGGGATTCGAACCCTCGATACGGGTTTAAGCCCGTATAACGCCTTAGCAGGGCGCCCCCTTCGGCCTCTCGGGCATCTCTCCGTACGATCCAGGCCGGTCGGTCTTTCCCCCCGGTGCCCTCGCGGCCTCGGGGGGCACCAGCGCACCCCCTACACGAATGCCTTGCGGCGTTGGCCTCTCGGGCATCCCTGTGCGCAACCAAGGCCCGTCAGCCGCTTTTAATAGTGACGATTTGCGCAATTGAGCCCCTTCGGCCACCCGACTGCACACCGGGATGCGTAGAATAGCGTCCCGCCGCATAGCCGGTCAAACCACGCTACTGGGGCTGGTCCAGTCCGAACGCTTTGTGCAGCGCGCGCACCGCCAGCTCCATGTACTTGTCTTCCACCACCACCGAAATCTTGATCTCCGAGGTGGAAATCATCTGGATGTTGATCCCTTCCTCGGCCAGGGTGCGGAACATCTTGCTGGCGATCCCCACGTGGGAACGCATCCCGACCCCTACGACGGAAACCTTGGCAATTTTGTCGTCGCCAGTCACGCCGGCCGCCCCAATGTGGGGCGCTACCTGGTCCCGGAGGATCTTCAGCGCCTTTTGGTATTCGTTGCGATGGACGGTGAAGGAAAGATCCGTCATGCCGTCGTGCCCCACGTTCTGGACGATCATGTCGACATCAATGTTGGCATCGGCGATGGGCCCCAGGATCTGGTAGGCGATGCCCGGCCGGTCGGGAACGTTGAGCACGGTGATCTTGGCCTCGTCGCGATTGAACGCGATGCCGGAAATGATTGCCTGTTCCATCTTCTCGTCTTCCTCAAACGTGATCAGCGTGCCCTCCCCGTCCTCTTCGAAGCTGGAGAGCACGCGCAGGCGCACCTTGTACTTGCCGGCGAATTCCACCGAACGGATCTGGAGCACCTTCGACCCGAGGCTCGCCATCTCCAGCATTTCTTCGAACGTGATGCACTTCAAGCGCCGAGCTTCCGGCACGATGCGTGGATCGGTGGTGTAGACCCCGTCCACGTCGGTATAGATCTGACACTCGTCCGCCTTGAGCGCCGCGGCCAGGGCGACGGCGGTGGTATCCGAGCCACCGCGGCCTAGGGTGGTGATGTTGCCCTCCTCGTCCACACCCTGGAAGCCGGCTACCACGACGACCGCACCCGAGGCCAGATCGCGGCGGATCTTGTCCTCGTCGATTTTCAGGATGCGCGCCTTGGTGAAGGCGCTGTCGGTGAGGATGCGCACCTGGGCGCCCGTGTAGCTGCGAGCCTTGAGCCCCAGGTCCATGAGTGCCATGGAAAGCAGCGCGATGGTCACCTGCTCGCCGGTGGATACCATGACGTCCAGCTCCCGGGGATCGGGATGAGCCTGGATTTCCCGCGCCAAGGCGATGAGGCGGTTGGTCTCCCCCGCCATGGCGGACACCACCACCACGAGTTGATGCCCTTGGGCGTGATAGCGGGCGACCCGGCGGGCCACGTTCTTGATGCGTTCGGTGGTCCCGACGGAGGTGCCACCGTATTTCTGCACGATGAGAGCCACGGCTGCAATCAATGGAAAAAACGAAATTCTAATGGCTTTTGTCGCGGCTGAGGAGGATCCGGCGCATGCGAACGAAGCTTGCCACGCCGATGGCGACAGGCCTCCTGGTGTGTCGTCCGGAAACATTCCCCGCACCTAAAAGCTCACCGGGGAGGGGATCTTGAATTATGTAAAACCCAAGCGACGCGCAAGACGGCCCAAAACCGATGGCATGGGGAAAAAAGAGGCGCTTTTACTCCTTTTCCTAGTGCAACGGGCCGCGTAACCGGTTACACTATGCGAATGCGATAACCCATCCCCTCGCATACTGACTCAGGATCTGCTTATGCCAGCGACAACCCGGCTCGACAATCCACGCCTCATCCGCCAGCGCCTCGGGATGAGCCAGACGGAGTTCTGGGGCAAGATCGGCGTTACCCAGAGCGGCGGCTCCCGCTACGAAAGCGGGCGGCCCATGCCCCGGCCCGTGCGGGAGCTGTTGCGGCTCGTGCACGTGGAAGGCCTCGACCTGGCCTCGGTGAACCGCCGCGACATGGAGCTCATCCATTACCTGAAAAACGCCCGTCCGGCCCTCTACCGCTCGCTGCTGAAGGCAGCCCGGGAACGGCCCCGGCGCTGAGACGCTGCCGGCGCGACCTTTCCTCGGGCGCCTCCCAGGCCCAGGGCCGTTTCAGGGCGTCCACTCCGCCGGCAACCCCAGGCGCCGGATGTCCTCCGCCAGGGCGCTGCCCCAGGCCTCGTCCACCGGCGCCAGCCGGGGCGCTTCGGGCTGCATGGACGGCCGAGCCAAGCCGTAGAGCAGCACCCCTTTGAGCGGTATACCCGCCCCCAGGGCATCGGCCAGGAACGCCAGATACGCCGCCCGCTCCGTGCCGCTAGGGGGCAGGCCGTTCTCCAGAAACACGCAGGTCTGAATCCAGGTGGGGCAGAGCCGGGCCGCGATCTCCAGATGGGCCCGCACCCGCTCAGGCCCCAGCCCCGCGTGGTTCACCCTCGCCAGCCCCTCCCGCGTCGCCCGGTCCACCTTGAACCACACTTCCCCGTTGAGTGCCGCCATCCGGGCGAGCCCCCGCTGGACCGCGGAGCGGTGCATCAGGCTGCCATTGGTGATCAGGATGAGCTTGGTGTGGGGCGGCACCGGGATTTCCTGCATCACCTGGCCTATGCGCTCCACTACTTGGTCGAATCCCCGGAC
>NZ_DAIRTR010000099.1:0-11316 GCF_036803785.1 Pelomicrobium sp.
GGTGCTTACCGCGGGCGGAGGTGGGGGGCCGGGCGGCGCGCCGGCGGGTTGGCAGGCGGCGAGCAAGACGGGGCCGGCCAGGAAAAGGGCTTGGGAACGGAGCCTGGTTGGCATGGTCGTAAAATCCATTCACGAGCGGCGGTGACGCGCTGCGGCCCGGGGTGCCGAACGCCACGGATGGGGCGCTAGTGTACATACAGACATGAATGTATGTAAAGTAGACAGCTGGCGCCACTTTGTACCGTAACCGTCGCGCCTTACGTTCATTTGGACATGTAGAGGACCATGGCAAGGCGCACTAAGGAAGAAGCCCAGGAGACACGCAACCGCATCCTGGACGCAGCGGAGCAGGTGTTCCGCGACAAGGGGGTATCCGGTACGTCCTTGGAAGACATCGCCGATCGAGCGGAGGTTACTCGAGGTGCCATCTACTGGCATTTCGCCAACAAGGCCGACTTGTTCCTTGCCATGACCGATCGGGTCACGCTGCCCATGGAGGAGATGGTGCAGCAGGCGGCAGAGGATGCCATCGCCGATCCCCTGGCGCGGTTGCGGGACGCCTGCGTGCATGCCCTCAGGAAAACGGCGCAAGAGCCGCGTTGTCGGCGGGTCTTCGAGATCCTGTGCCACCGCTGCGAGTACGTGGGAGAGCTCTCCGCCATCCTGGATCGCCACCGGCAGTGCCGGTCCTCTGCGCTGGCCCTGATCGAGCGGGCGCTGCGCAACGCCGTCATCCGCGGTCAGCTTCCGCCGCACACCGACGTGCGCCGGGTGGCCATTGGGCTGGACGCTTATTTCTTTGGCCTGATCTATACCTGGCTGTTGGATCCGGCCTCCTTCGACCTGGCGAAGGAGGCGGAGCGGCTGGTGGACATCTATCTGGACGGAGTGGCGGGCCGCCCCGCGGCTCGCCCCGCTGCGCGCTCGGGGAAGGACGGAGCCGCGAGACCCCGGTCTACGCGCCGCCGAGCAGGTGCCAGTCCGGCGCGAGGGTCGAAGTAGAGTGGGCCTCCGCTTCAATCCCGCCAGGGTGGCCACTATACTGATGTCGTCTTTAGTGTCTTGTTGCCGACCGCCATGGCTTTCGTTGCCCTCACTCGCGTGCGCCTGCGCTCCCCCTACCTTCTGCTTCCCTTCATGCTCCATACCGGGCGGGCACTGCGCTTCCTGCGGCATGCTCCGGGATGGGTGGTGACCCAGACCCGCAAGACCCGGGGGCTCACCTTCTGGTTCATGTCCGTGTGGGAAAGCGCCGCCGACCAGCGGGCCCATCGGGGGACGGGCGCCCCCTTGGTGGACCTGGGCAAGTTTCGCGAATGGTGCGAGGAGATCGCCACCGCGGAATGGACCCAGCCGTCCGTGGCACCCCCCTCTTGGGAGGAGGCGGAGGAGCGGCTCAAGAGCTCGGCGCGACTGCATCGCGTGGCGCACCCTTCCTCCTCCCACCGGGCCTGGATCATTTCCACCGACTAGGCCTTGCCGGTTCCCCTCCCCCGGGGGGATTCCGGTGCCTTGCGGCCCGACGCGATGGGGCTATCCTAGGAAGAAAGCGAAGGGCGGCGGGAAAGGAGGCTTTATGCACCCGGCGAATGGCCTCCTCAGGGGGAGCCCGACGGCAAGGCGAGAGCCGCTGCTCGCCCGCGCCTGAGCGTTTAGGAAGCGGAAAAGGAGGCGGCCCCATGATCGAGCAGCAGCCACCAGAACCTTCCCGGGAAGAGCTCAAAGAAAAAGCGGAGAAAGTCTTCCAGGAAGGGCGGGACATCCGCACCCGAGTCCACGATCTGACCCTGCAGGCCCTGGCGGGTCGCCGCTTCGACCCAGAAAACATCCGGGAAGTGGTGCGAACCGTGGGCGAAGGCATCGTTTCCGGAACCCGGCGCAGCGGGGACGATGCGCGCTGGGCGGTGTCGGAGGCCCTGGCGGGTCTGGACCAGGCTCTCATGCGTTCGGTGGAGGCGGGGCGCCTCGCCCTGGGCGAACTCCTGGCTGAAGGGCGGCGTTTGTCCGAGCGGGAGCTGCACGTGGCCTTCGACGGTTTGCGGCGCCTGGAGGAGGATTTCCTTGCCACCGTGGAGCAGGCGGCCGAGGCGGCGAGCGAGGGAGCGCGGCCAGAGCTGCAGGAAGCCCTGGCCCAGGCGCGGCGCCACGGCACCGAAACCGGGCGCGAAATCGCCCGCCTAATGACCGAGCTGGGCCAGCGGGTCTCGAAAGCGACGCTGCACGCCGCCTTTACCGGGGTGGAGACTGCGGTGGAAGTGGGGGCCCGCTTCGCCCAAATGGCGGGAGGAATCCTTTCGGGCCTGGCCGACTCCCTGCAGGAGCGGCGCTCCG
The DNA here is from genome assembly GCF_036803785.1 of Pelomicrobium sp. Classification (NCBI taxonomy): domain Bacteria; kingdom Pseudomonadati; phylum Pseudomonadota; class Hydrogenophilia; genus Pelomicrobium; species Pelomicrobium sp. Next base: position 2,332 of record NZ_DAIRTR010000099.1, read on the forward strand.
AAGCGAAGCAATGATCTCTGGTCGGTAGCGGCCGGCGGCTCGCCCACGGGCTCATCGCGTCGAGAGCGGGAGTCTCGATGTTCAGGGAGACCCTCAACTTCATGCGCGACCTTCCGCGCCTGCATGAGATCAGCTCGGTCCTGATCCGCCATGGCCTGGGCGACCTGGTGCGACGACTCGGCATCGGCACCCTGTTAGAGCGAGCAGGGCAGATCCTGCACTGGGGCGATGCGGGGATAGGCGCCGAGTTGGAGCCGCCCCAGCGTATCCGGCTCGCCCTGGAGGAGCTTGGGCCCACCTTCGTCAAGCTGGGCCAGGTGATGGCCACCCGGGTGGACGTCTTTCCGCCCCAATGGATCGCCGAGTTCGAAAAGCTCCACAGCGAGGTTCCACCGGTGTCCTTCGAGGCGCTGTTGCCGGAGCTGGAGAAGGCCTTGGGCCGCTCGCCGTTCGACGTGTTCCAGGATCTGGAAACCCGCGCTTGCGCTTCCGCCTCCATTGCCCAGGTGCACCGGGCACGGCTTCAGGACGGGACGCCCGTCGTTCTCAAAGTCCGACGTCCCGGGATCCGCCAGAAGGTGGAAGCGGACCTGCGCATTCTTACCTACCTGGCAGGGCTGATCGAGGCGGAGTTGCCCGAGGCGCGCCGTTACCAGCCGGTGCAGATCGCCGCCCAATTCGTGCGCTCCATGGAGCGGGAGCTGGACCTTTCGGTGGAAGCGCGCCACATGGAGCGCTTCGCCAAAAACTTCGCTCGCCACCCTTATGTGGTCATTCCCCGGGTCTACTGGGAATGGACCAGCGAGACGCTCAACGTGCAGGAGCGCATCGACGGAGTTCCTGCCACCCAGCTGGCAGCGGTCGAGGCCGCCGGGCTGGACAAGCGGGTGCTGGCCGCGCGCGGGGCCGAGGTAGTGCTCAAGATGATCCTGATCGACGGCTTCTTCCACGCCGATCCCCATCCGGGCAACGTGTTCTACCTTCCGGGCAATCGCATCGTCATCATCGACTGCGGCATGGTGGGACGCCTGGCACCCCCGCGTCGCAACCAGGTGGTGGATCTTCTGGCGGGTCTCGCCCGCATGGACGAGCAGCCCATGCTGGAGGTCCTGCTTGACTGGGCGGGGGATGCCTACGTGGACGAGGCGAAACTTGCCGCCGACATCAACGAGCTGGTGTTCAACTACGAGGACATGCCCCTCAAGGACATCCGTATCGGTGCGGTGCTGCGGCAGTTCTCTGCAATCATCCGCGAGCATTCCATCGTCATGCCTGCGGATCTTGCCTTGATGTTCAAGGCGCTGATCACGCTGGAGGGATTGGGGCGCCAGTACGATCCGAATTTCCACATCGTCGATCATCTGACCCCGCTGCTGCGGCGTGCCCTCGCCCAGCGGCTGCAGCCGGCGGAACTCCTGCGGCGCGGTCGCCATTCCTTCGCCGATTTCGTGAACGTCATGGGCAATGTGCCGCGGGACCTGGCGCGCCTCGTCCGAGAGGCGCGGCGCGGCAAGACTCGCATCGACCTAGACCTGAAACGGTTGGACGATTTCGGCCAGCAGTTGGACCGCACCCTGGATCGAGTCACCATGGGCATCATGACCGCCTCCCTAGTGATCGGCTCCTCCATCGTGATGACCGTAACCTCCGGCCCGCGGGTGTTCGGCTTGCCCCTGTTCACCGTGCTGGGGGTGCTGGGCTATGTGATCGCTTTCTTCAACAGCCTCTGGATCCTTGTGGGCATCTGGCGCTCCGGCCGGCGCTAGAGCAAAGAACGCGCAGCCCATAGAAGCCTGGAGGAAAACGGTCTTTGGCACGCAAAAAGCGCACAGGACAAGACGCGTTTTCTGTTCATGGACGATTCCTTTCGCGCCCCAAGCGCCAGCTGCGTGGATTGCTTTCTTGTCCTCTGCTCCCCAGCGTCTCGGGGGTGAAAAGCCCCTTCATTTCTCCGCCAACAGGAAATCCCGCACCACCCCGATCTGATCCTCGGTCATGAGCCAGGGGGCGTGCCCGATGCCTGGAAATTCCACTACCTGCGCCTTGGGTCCCCGCTGGCTCATCTCTCGCGCGGTGCCCGCGAGCAGCAAATCCGATTCGGCTCCACGCAGCACCAGGGTCGGGCAGCGCACCGCATCCCACACGGGCCATAAATCCACGCCCAGGAGGAAATCAGTGCCAAACTCGATCGCAGCGCTCCCCTGATTGCGCAGCACGCCCACGATGGCAGGGTCATAGGCGAGGGTGTAGCTTCCATCCTCCAGCTGTCGGACGCTGTGTCGAACCACGTGCCGCCACTTGGCCTCGTCCAAGGGTCCGAAACTGGCGCACGCCATCCGCAAATGGGTCTCCACTTCCTGGAGATCGCGAAAGCGCTTCGGGCGCCGGATATGCAGGCTTTTGAGTCTCATCAGGCCGGACCAGGGCACCAGGGGACCCACGTCGTTCAACACAAGCCGGCGGATGGGGGTGCCGGGTTTTGACGCCAGCATCATGCCGATCAGCCCGCCCATGGACGTACCGATCCAGTCGAGGCGCGATGGGCGCTCCCGCGCGAAAAGCCGCCGCAGGCGCATCCATGGGCCGTCAGGCGCGGGGGCCGAGACGTGGGCCATGAGAGTGGCGGCGTCCGAAAGGTACTGGGGGAAGCCATAGTCCTCTCGGTGCTCGAGCCAGTCGCTGTCGCCGCGCCCCACCACGTCCAGGCACACGACCCGACAATGCCGGACCAAGGCCATGGCGAGGAAGTCGAAGTCGCGCCGATTGCGGGTGAGCCCGTGGACGCACACCACCACGTGGGGGTTGGACCGCTCACCCCACTCGGTGTAGGCGATCCGATGGAAGCCGTGGGGATTAAGGCAAAGGAGACGGTCGTGACGGGGGTTCATGGCGCTAGCGCGGCCCCCGTACGGTCCATGACAAAGCGACGCATGGCCACCGATGATACCGCGGCTCGCTACCCTGGCGCAGGTTTGTCGACGTCTGCTGCGATGGCTGGGAGCAGCGCTCCGGGGCGGGCGGCGTGTCCTAAGAAGCGCTTGTCCGCAGGTCGCAATCGGCAGCGTTTCTCTCTCCTCGCAGCGCGCACTGCCGGTGGGGTGCGGGAATGCACGGGCATGGGCTGCGTGCGTGCACGGCAGGCACGGGTCGTGGTGCCTCGCACCGGTTCGTTTGCGCAAGGAATCGAGTGACCGCACTGGCCGTGGGGCGATAGCGGGAAGGCCGAGCGCCTGCAATTGCCATTGGCCTGGAAGACGCCGACCCGGTCAGGTGCCGCCTCGGGAATCTGGCCTATCCTGGCGGCTGCACTCGCCAGCTATTGCCGCCCGCCGCTTTGGCTTGGTACATGGCGGCGTCGGCGGCGGCCAGCAGGGCCCGGGAGTCGCGCCCGTGCTGGGGATAGAGGCTCATCCCGATGCTGAGGGTGATGGATAACTTCCAATCCCCGATGGGATAAGGCTGCGCTCCGGTGGAGAGCAGTCTTTCTGCCACCGCGCGCAACGTTCCGCCCTGCCGGACGTCCTCCACGATGGCGACGAACTCGTCTCCGCCCCAGCGTCCCAGGGTGTCGCCGGCCCGCAGGCAGCCGTGCAGCCGTTGCCCAACGGCGGCGAGCAATTGATCCCCCACAGCGTGTCCCAGGTTGTCGTTCACCTGCTTGAACCGGTCCATGTCGATGCACAAGACCGCGAAGGACGAGTGGTGGCGTTGGCCGTGGGCGATCGCCAAGCTCAGCCGGTCCTCCACCAGGGCCCGGTTGGGAAGGCCGGTCAGCCCGTCGTAGAAAGCCAGGCGCCGCAGGGACTCCACTAGCCGGTGGCTGGTCATGTCCTGAACGAAGTGTACCAAGCCGGCGATGGAACCCGCCGGCTCTCGCACCGCGCAGATCGACTCCAGGACGGGTAGGAAACCGCCCGCCCGATCTCGATAGCGCACTTCCCCGTCCCATTGGTCCCGAGCGAGGAGAAGCGGCCAGAGCTGGTCCAGCCGGGTGCCGTCAGCGGCGCACCGGATCGCGTCAACCCTCTGGCCGATGAGCTCGTGGGGGGCGTGCCCGGTCATGGCGCTCAGACGGGGGTTTACGTATTCGAGAACTCCGTCGGGGCGGGTCGAGGCGATGCCGATGGGAATGCAGTGGAGGGTGCAGAGCAGCCAACGCAGGGGCCGGGGAAGGTTATTCGCTGCGCCCGCCGCAGGCTCAGGTTCCCGGGCCATCGCTGTGGACGGCGAGCTCAGGAAAGCGTGTCGCGTCTCGCCACCCCTTGGCACTACGGGCCGCGCAGCCGAATGCGTCGAGGCTTCATCCTTCGCGGGGTCGGCGTCGTTCATAGGCCGATGAACGGTATGGCCTGTTCAGCCGCCTTCTTTGGGAGAAATTGAAGCGCCATGCGCTCGGCGACCCACTTGGATATTCGACTTGCATAGATTACCAGAAGTTGTCTTTATCGGCAACTTTCGGTTGGCTTGCGAAGCCGTGCTTGATGTTACCGTTTTCAACATGGGTTTGATCGATGAAAAGCGGGCTTTCAGCAAGCGCCTCGTGGAAGCGATGCGCAAAGCCGGCATCGACACCCTCAGTCCCACCCACGTGGCCCGGGCATTCAACCTGCGTTACCACGGCGATCCCGTCAGCACTCAGAGCGTCCGAAAATGGCTCACGGGTCGCTCCTTGCCATCCCAGGACAAGCTGCGCGTCCTCGCCGAATGGCTCGGCGTAGCGCCCCAGTGGTTGCGCTTCGGCGAGGGTGCGGGCGAAGGCGCTCGGCGCGCCGGCATGCTGCGCCAGGAGGTGCGTTCTTACCGGCGCGACCAGGATATCCTGCTGGAGATCTTTGGCCGGCTGAGCGAGCGGCACAAGAAACTGGTGCTCGACCTGGTGGAGGCCCTGGCGGCGGCAGAGCGGAAACGCTGAGGCCTGCGCAGTGGAGCGCTTTTCGCCGGCTCTCGAGGGGTCAGTCTACGGGTCTCCGTCCTGTAGCCTAAACGATCGCTCCTCGCCGCGGTGCTGCATTTCCCCGGGAATCACCCCTTCGCCGGGCGCGGGTCGGCATGGCGTTCCGGAGACAGCCAAGCCGGATCAAGGTGGAACTTGGCCGAGTGAGCGTGGGTCGCCTGCCTCGACCGGGCCAGACGGCCGCTGGCGGAGGACAGCCATAGCGTTGCGCAAGGAGCCCAGGGAAAGCGCTCACGAGCGCCGAATGGAACGCAACGGAGCAAGCGCTGGTGAGGGCCCTCTTCCACAACGGTGATCTTGGAAATCCACCGTCCCGATCCATTCAACTGCCTTCGACGCTTCGAATACGAGAGGCCGCGGGGGATTGCGTGCAGCTCAGGGCCGCCGCGCGCTCTCAAGGGCGAGCCAGGGTCGGCGCGGACAGATGACGGTTGAAACGCGTGAGGCAGGCAAAGGCTAGCAGTGCACACCCCAGGATCAAGACAAAACCGGCGTGGAAGGCCGCACGCCCAAAAAGGGGGGCACCTCCGGTCGGCGTGCCGGCGGACAGCAAATCCAGCACCCATCCGAACAGGGGTTGCAGCAGCAGGGGCCCGGCGATGGAGCCCATGTTGACTAGCCCGCTGGCGGTGGCGGCAAGCCGGCGGGGGACTCGGTCCCGCGCCAGGGTGTAGCCCAGCACGATGGTGCCGGCGCCCGCCGCGGCCACAGCCAGGAGCGGCAGCAGCAGTCCAAGGGGCAGCCCCGGCACGGCGGCGATTACCGTCCAGGCGGCGGCAACCGCCAGCGTCCCGCTCCGATAAAGGGCGCCGGCATGGCCAGTGCGATCCGCAAGCCATCCCCAGAACGGGCTGCTCGCGCCAAAGAGCACAATCAAAAGGGAGCATGCCAGTGCTGCGTCGGCCACCGGCATACCATAGTGCGTGTGAAGAAACGGCACGCCCCACAGACCCGCAAAAGTAAATACCGAAGCCAGCACCCCGCCACCGGCAGCCACGAGCAGCCACAGGGCCCGGTAGTGGGCGGTTTCCCGCAGCAGGTCGAGCATGCGTCCCAGGCTTCCCCCCTCGGCGCTGCCAAGCGGCGCCCAATGGCTGTGGTAGCCCGCCTCCGACGGGTCATCGCGCATCCGGTTCCACGTCAACACGGCGAGAACAAGGGCAGCGATGGCGGTTGCTCCCAGAGCGGGCCGCCAGCCCACGGCCTCCACCAGCAGCCGCAATGGCAGGCCGGCGGTGAGGGCTCCCAACACGCCCGCCATCAACAGCAGGCCGCTCGCGAAGGAGAACTGCCGCGGCGGCATCCAGTGGCTCGAGAACTTCAGCATGCACACCCAGGTGACGGAAGTGCCGGCACCGATCAACAGACGGCCAATGAAAAGCACAGCGAGCCCACTAGAGGCCGCGAACATCAGGGTGCCGAGGGCGGTCAGCAGCGCGCCTCCGGCGAGGATGCGCCGCGGACCCCAGGCGTCCACCAGCAAACCGGTGGGCACCTGCAGCATCAGGTAAGCGTAGAAGTAGCTGGCGGACAACAGCCCGAGCCCCGCGGCGCTCAAAGCGAAATCGGCCACCAGCTCTCCGGCGATGACTGACGGAGCGACCCGGTGCAGATAACCCAGCAAGTAGAAGGCGGCGCCGATGGCCCACAGGCTCCAGGTAAGCCGGCCTCCCGGGTAGACAGGGGAGGCAGGATCAGTCGGCAAGCGGAGCTGCCTCCGGCCGCCGGGCTTCCTCCAGCAGCCACTCCCGGAAACGGACCACCTGGGGTCGGTCGGCGGTAGCCTGGGGGCACACCAGGTAATAAGCGTAGCCGGCTTCCACCACCACATCGAAGGGGGCCACCAGCTTTCCTGCTGCCAAATCCGGACCAAGCAGCTCCAGAACGCCCAGGGCGACGCCTAAACCGTCTTCCGCCGCTTCGATGGCGAGGGCCGGGTTGGTAAAGCGCGGCCCCTGGGACGTGTCGATGCCGCTCACGCCGGCGGCCTCAAGCCAAGTGTCCCAACGGATCCATGGCTGGGTAGGGCCCACCGTGTCGTCGTGGATCAGGGCGTGGTAGCGCAAGTCTGCGGGCGTGCGCAGTGGCCGTCGACTGCGCAACAAGCGGGGGTTGCAGACCGGGGCATAGGTGACGGCAAACAGCTTATCCGCCCGCCAGCCGGGATAGCGACCATGGCCGAAACGGATTGCCACTTCGGCACCCGGATCCGCGGCTTCGGGCGCGAGGATGCCGCCAGGCCCGTCCTTTCCATCCCGATCCACCATGGCTTCGCTCTGGGAGATGCGCAACGCCACCTCCGGATGCAGCGCGGTGAAGCGTTGCAGCCGGGGGACCAGCCAGCGGGTGGCGAACAGGGGTGGCGCGCTGATGCCCAGGGGTTCCAGCCGGGCGTGGCCCTGGATGCGCTCCACCCCGGCGGCGAGGGCTTCGAAGCCTTCCCGGATCTTGGGGAGAGCGGCCTGCCCAGCCTCGGTCAGCTCCAGGGCCCGGGTCAGGCGGCGGAACAACCGTACCCCCAGGAAGCTCTCCAGCGTCTTCACCAGATGGCTCACGGCCGCCGGGGTGACGTTTAACTCCTCGGCCGCCTTTTTGAAGCTCATATGCCGGGCAGCGGCTTCGAAAGCCCGTAGACCGTTCAGGGGCGGCAAGCGATAAGCCATGGGAAGGATGAGTTTATCTAATTCGTCAGATGATAATAAATCGTTTGTTGCATTGCAAAATAGCGCTATATTTTGCCTTGTGAAAGCGGGTCATAGAAGACGACTCATGTAGTGTAACGTACTTAAGACGATTAGCTTTTCAATGAGTATCCATGGGCTTTGAAGAGCTTGATGCAGTGCTCTACCAGGCACGGCGGTTCCGGGGAGAGGTCGTGAGACGGTTCCTTTCTCAAGCAGGCGTAGGCCTTAGGAAAGCCCTCTTTGCCAAAGCCGATCGCCTGGGCGAGACAGGTCCCGGCAAACCCGGTACGCCGGCAACCGGTTAGGGATTTTACCGACTCGGCGGTCCACCTCCTCCGGTGGATCCCCGTAGGGCCCGGTTCGCGCTCTTCCTCCTCCTCCTCCTCGCGAACCGGTCATTCCAGGGCGCGCCCGAAGCGCGCCCTCTTTTTTTGCAGGGCAGTGGTAGGAAAAAACCTAGTTTCCAAACCCCTGCCTCTTCTCCGAGGGTGTGTCCTTTCGTGCCACCCTCGATGTGCCCCCGAGGGGGGCTTCCTCAGGCCGATGCTGTGATGCTCGACCGCTCAGGCGATGACGGACACATTCGGGGCTGCATTCCCTGCGGGGCCAGGAGCGCTGCCACCGTAATGGACTGCCAAAGCTTGCTCAGGTTGGCCCGGGTGTCACCGCGGTCAAAACCGTCGGTATCCAGAGCGGTGACATAGAGAAGATCCTGGGACGGGAGGGGCGGATTTCCGGCATGAATCTGGCCGAGCAGTTAGCTTTTCCCTTATCCCCTGTCTGCTCCGAGCACGAGAGTTAGGGCTTACGGGAATCCCCCGGCGGTATACGTGGCCTTGCTCAATCCCCTGGCCCTGGGGCTCACGGTGTCGGGGTTCATCCAGGTCGCTCTGGAGTGGCAGGGGGAGACGGCACTCGCTGCTTTCGAGCGCGCTCCCCGAGCGGCCGGCGGTGATGGAGCGCTCCCTGACGACGGGGGAGACGAATTATCTGTTGCGGGGGATGGTGCCCGACGTAGCCTCCCTAGAGCGCCTCATCGTGGACTTCCTGGCCAAGGTCCCAGGGGTAAGCAAGATCTGATCCAGCTTTGCCTTCAAGCAGGTGAAGTGCAACACCGCGCTGCCTTTATCCCACGACTGAGCCCCGGCTCTATGATCGAGGGCCGTCTGCCGGGGGCACGATTGGCAACCGCCGCGATCTAATCGAGCATCGCGGGGCGTTTGGCGCGCGGCGCGAGGCTCAAAAATCGCTGACCGATCCCGTGGGTGCGGTGGCAACGATCGAGGAGGTGACTGTCATGGCAGAGGTCTTGAAAGGCAAAGTTGCGCTGGTGACGGGAGTGAGCGG
>NZ_DAIRTR010000100.1:0-11216 GCF_036803785.1 Pelomicrobium sp.
CGACCTTGAGCATCTCCCGCGCATGCCGGCGTGTTGTCTCGGTGATTTTCACGCCTCCCAGCATGCGAGCGATTTCATCAATGCGCTCCTCGGCCTCCAGAGGCCGGATGTGGCTCACCACCGCCCCGTCCCGCGCCAACTTGGTGACCTGCCATTGATGGTCCGCGGCGGCGGCCACCTGCGGCAGGTGGGTCACGCACATCACCTGGTGCAGGGTCCCCAGCTGTTTGAGGAGCCGCCCCACGATCTCCGCCACCTTACCGCCTATGCCCGCATCCACCTCGTCGAAGATCAGGGTGGGCACCTGGGCCACGCGGCTGGCGATGACTTGGATCGCCAAGCTGATGCGGGAAAGCTCCCCCCCTGAGGCGACTTTGCCCAGGGGACCCGGCGGAGTTCCCGGGAGAGTCGCCACCTGGAACTCCACCTGCTCCAGCCCGAAGCTACCCCCGGGATCCACCGGGTGGAAGGCTACCGTAAATCGGCCGCTCCCCAAGGCCAAGTCCCTGAACGCGCGGGTAACCGCCTCGGAGAGGGTCTGCGCCGCGTTTTTGCGACCCTGGGAAAGCCGGCGTGCCCGCTCCAGATATATCTCCCGGGCCTTCTCTTCCTGGGCCATCAGGGCCTCAAGGCCCGCTGCCCCGCCGATCTCGTCGAGCCGCTCCCGCACTCGGGCGAGCCGCTGGGGCAGCTCCTCCACCGCCACCCGGTGCTTGCGGGCGCACGCGTGGATCGCCCCTAGGCGGCTCTCCACTTGGGCGAGCCGGTCCGGGTCTAGCTCCAGGCGGGAAGCGTAGCGGTTAAGGCTGTAGAGCGCCTCCTTGAGCTGGATCTCCGCCGGCTCCAGGAGCTCCAGCGTCTCCTTGAGCCGGGAATCGTAGTCGGTGAGGGCAGACAGGCGCTGGATCAGCCCCCGGAGCCGGGGAAGCACGGCTCCGTTCTCCCCCTCAAGGGCTTCCAAGGCCTCCTGGGCACCCGCCAACAAGGCAGCCGCGTGAGCGAGACGCTTGTGCTCCGCCTGCAGGACCTGCCACTCCTCAGGGGAAAAGGCGAGGGTTTCCAGCTCCTTCAAATCCCGCGCCAGCTCCTCCCGCTCCCGGGCGAGGGCTTGCTCGTGTTTCTGCCACTCGATGCGCCGGGCGCGCAGGGTTTGCCACTCGTGGTAGGCGGCCGCCACTTCCTGGGCGAGGGCTGTCTGTCCACCCAGCGCGTCCAGGAGCTCCCGCTGGTAGTCGCTGCGCAGGAGCGACTGATGGGCGTGTTGGCCGTGGATGTCCACCAGGCGCACTCCTACTTCCCTGAGCTGCTGCACGGTGGCGCTTGCCCCGTTGATGAAGGCCCGGGAGCGGCCGGAGGGCTCCACCACCCGGCGTAACAGGCAGCATCCCGACTCGGCCTCGAAGCCCCCTTCCGCCAGCCAAGTCTCCACCCAGGGAAGCCGGGAAACGTCGAACTCGGCGGCAATCTCCGCCCGCGCGGCGCCCCTTCGCACCACTGCCGCGTCCGCCCGCTCCCCCAGCACCAGCGCCAGGGCGTCGATCAGGACGGACTTGCCGGCGCCGGTCTCCCCCGTGAGAGCGGTGAAGCCGGGGGCAAACTCCAGCTCCACCTCGTCCACGATCACGAAATCACGGATGCGCAGATATCGCAGCATGGCTGTTCCGGGGTGGCACTGGGCTACGATGGGGTTTGGAAAAAAGGCTGCTCGCTCCAGCGTAGCTTCTCCCGCAGCATGTGGTAGTAGCTGTGCCCCACCGGGTGGAGGAGCCTGACCGGGTGGGGCGAGCGTTTAACCACTACCCGGTCGTTTTCCCGCAGCTCGGCGTGGGAATGGCTGTCGAAATGCACTCGGGAGCTGTTGGTCTCGTGCATCACAATCTCCACTGTCGAGTCCGCGCCGATCACGATGGGCCGGTTGGAGAGGGTATGGGGGCAGATCGGCACCAGGGTGATGAGCTGGAGCCGCGGATGCACGATGGGGCCGCCGGCGGAGAGGGCATAGGCGGTTGAGCCGGTGGGGGTGGCCACGATCAGTCCGTCGGAGCGTTGGCTATAGACGAATTGGCCGTCCAGGCGCACCTCGAACTCGATCATGCTGCCCTTGATGCCCCGGTGTACCACCACGTCGTTGAGGGCCAACCCCTGGAAGACGACCGCCTGGGACGAGACCACCTCCCCCGCGAGGAGCATGCGCTCCTCCACCATGTACTGCCCATCCAGCATGGCGCCCAGGGTCTGCAGCATGGTGTCCACCGAGATGTCGGTGAGGAAACCAAGGCGCCCCTGGTTGACCCCCACCAGGGGCACCCCGTAGGGGGCGAGGGTGCGGGCGATGTTGAGCATGGTACCGTCGCCGCCTAGCACCACCGCCAGCTGTGCTCGGCGGCCAATCTCGTCCAGGGTGAGGGCTGGATAACGGGACTGCCCCAGGTGGGTCCCGGTCAGGCGGTCCACCAGCACCTCGAGGCCGCGCTCTTTCAGGTAGGCGCCCAGCCGGAGCAACGGCTCGGCAATTTCGGCGCTCTTGAACTTCCCTACCAGGGCAATGGTCTTGAAGGACGTGTTCATCGCGAGGATTAAACCACAAAGAGCGGATGAAGCGGCGCGGGTGCTCCCGGGACCGCGGTTGGTACTGCCGCAAGGGCGGTTGTAGAATTTTCCCATGCTAAGCGAGCGAGCCCAGATTCTGCTAAAAACCCTGGTGGAGCGCTACATCGTGGAGGGCGAGCCGGTAGGATCGCGCTCGCTTTCTAAGTATTCCGGGTTGGACCTGTCCCCCGCCACCATTCGCAATGTAATCGCCGACCTGGAGGACATGGGCCTCGTCGCCAGCCCCCACACCTCGGCGGGACGGGTGCCCACGGCCCGGGGCTACCGATTGTTCGTCGACAGCCTCCTGGTCGTGAAGCCCCTGGAGGAGCGCCAAGTGGCCGAGCTGTCAGAGCACCTGCACCCGGATAACCCCCAGCGCCTGGTGTACGCCGCCTCCCAGCTGCTGTCCCAGCTCACGCATTTCGCTGGCGTGGTGATGCTGCCCCGGCCCGACGTTGCGGCCTTCCGCCATATCGAATTCCTTAAGCTGTCGGAGCGGCGGCTGCTCCTCATTATCGTCACCCCCGAAGGCAACGTGCAGAACCGGGTCATCGTCCCGGAGCGGGGCTACAGTGCCTCGGAACTGGCCGAGGCCTCCAACTACCTCAACCAGCACTACGCCGGGCTCACCTTCGACGAGATCAGGGGGCGCTTAAAGCAGGAGCTCAGCGAGCTGCGGCGGGAGATGGTCGAGCTCATGACCTCCGCCATCGAAGCGGGGAGCGAAGCCGTGCAGGACACTCAAGACGCGGTGGTGGTCTCCGGGGAACACAACCTGCTCGATATCCGCGATCTGTCCGCCGACAGGTCGCGCCTACGCCAGCTCTTCGACCTCTTCGAGCGCAAGACGGACTTGCTCCGGCTCCTGGAAGCCAGCCGCCGGGCCCAGGGGGTGAAAATCTTCATCGGCGAGGAATCGGGGGTAGTGCCCCTGGATGAGTGTAGCGTGGTCACTGCCCCCTACGAGGTGGACGGACGGGTGGTGGGAACCCTAGGGGTGGTGGGTCCAACCCGCATGGCCTACGATCGGGTGATTCCCCTGGTGGAGATTACGGCCAAGCTCCTGTCCGGAGCCCTGTCCCAATGAGGCGAGGCGCGAGGGGCCGGCCCTGCAGAGGACCAGGCCGACGAGCTTAGGCCCTCCATGCCGTACTGCCCCGAGCCCCCTTTCCAGCATGGACGCCCAACCCGGGCAGGAGTGCTGCTCATCAACCTGGGCACGCCGGAGGCCCCCACGCCGGCGGCGGTGCGCCGCTACCTCAAGCAGTTCCTGGGAGATCCGCGGGTGGTGGAGCTTCCTCGCCCCCTGTGGTGGCTGATCCTGCATGGTTTCATCCTCACCACCCGCCCCCGACAATCCGCCAAGCGCTACGCCCAGATCTGGACGCCGGAGGGTTCCCCCTTGCGCCTGCACACCGAGCGGCAGGCGAAGCTGCTCCTCGGCTACCTGGGAGCGCGCATCCGGCCTGCTCCCGCGGTGGCGTATGCCATGCGCTACGGCAACCCCTCGGTCTGCCAGGCCCTGGAGCAGCTCAAGGCCCAGGGCTGCGACCGGGTGCTGGTACTGCCTCTGTATCCCCAGTATTCCGCCAGCACCACGGGAAGCGCCTTCGACGCGGTGTTCGCTGCATTGAGCCATATGCGCAACGTGCCAGCCTTGAGGCTCATCAAGCACTTCCATGATCATCCCCGCTACATCGCCGCCCTGGCAGCCCGGGTGCGGGCCCACTGGGAAAGGCATGGCCAGGGAGAGCTCCTCCTCATGAGCTTCCACGGCGTACCGCGCTACACCTTGGACAAGGGCGACCCTTACCACTGCGAATGCCAGAAAACTGGCCGACTGTTGGCGGAGGCCTTAACGCTCAAACCCGAGCAGTATCGGGTCACCTTCCAGTCCCGTTTCGGGCGGGCCGAGTGGCTAAAGCCTTATACCGCCGACACCCTCGTCGCCCTGGGTCGAGCCAGGGCGCGCCGGGTGGACGTGATCTGCCCGGGCTTTGTGGCCGACTGCCTGGAGACCTTGGAAGAAATCGCCATCGAAGGCAAGGGCTTGTTCTTGGGCGCCGGAGGCGGTGAGTTTCACTACATCCCCGCCCTCAACGACCTGCCCGACTGGATCCACGCCCTGGCCGAGCTCGCCCAGAGCCATATGCACGGATGGCTGGAGGCAGAGCCGGTGGCCGAGGCGCTGCAACGTTCCCGGGAGCGAGCCCTCGCCCTGGGAGCCCGGGCCTGAGCGTTTCCCCGCGAGCCTCATCGCTCGGACGGAGCACCGCAAGGGCAATGCCGCTTCGGCCTCTGCCCCGCGACATAACCTCCCCTCCACTAGCGACGCAAAGACGATGGACCTGCTGATTCTCGTAAGCCTCATCGTGCTCAACGGCGTGCTCGCCATGTCCGAGCTGGCGATCGTCACTTCCCGCAAGCTGCGGCTGCGCCAGTGGGCGGATCGGGGCGACCCGGCGGCTGCCGTGGCGCTCCAGCTGGCCGAGCATCCGGGGTCGTTCTTGTCCACGATCCAGATCGGCATCACGGCGGTGGGCATCTTCGCCGGTGCGTTCGGGGAAGCAACCCTGGCAGAGGCGCTGAGCCGCACCCTCGGACATTTTGAACCCCTCGCTGCTTACGCCGAGGCGCTCGCCCTAGGACTCGTGGTGATCGGGATCACTTACTTCTCCCTCATCCTCGGCGAACTCGTACCCAAGCAACTCGCCCTCCACAACCCGGAGCGTGTCGCCCGCCTGGTGGCCCGTCCGCTGCGGTGGCTGTCCCTGGCGGCCCATCCCCTGGTGCGCCTGCTGAGTGCCTCATCCGAGGCGGTACTGCGGCTCCTCGGCTCCCGGCCAGCCCGGGAAGCCCAGGTCTCGGAAGAAGAGATCCGAGCCATGCTGCGCTTGGGAGCCCAGCTTGGTGTGCTGGAACAGACAGAACACGACCTGGTAAAGAACGTGTTCCGGCTGAACGACCGCAGCGTGAGCACCTTCATGACCCCCCGCCAGGAGATCGTGTACATCGACCTGGAGGAGGGCGAGGAGGCAATCCGGCGCACCATCGTCCGGGGGTTACACACCTCCTATCCAGTATGTCGGGGTGGGCTAGAGAACCTGCTGGGGGTGGTCTCGGTGCGGGAGCTGCTCTCTCGCCTCCTTTCGGGCGAGCCCTTCGACCCCGGCGCCGGTCTGCGAGAGCCCGTCGTGGTACCCGAGTGGATCACCGGCCTCGAGGTGCTGGAAACCTTCAAGCGCACCGGCAGCCACCTGTGCCTCGTCACTGACGAATACGGGGAGATCCTCGGGCTGGTGACGCCCCATGACGTGCTGGAGGCCATTGTGGGGGGGATTGCTCCGACGGAACAGCCCCAGTGGATCGAGCGCGGGGACGGCTCTTGGCTGGTAGACGGGATGGTCTACGTGGACGAACTCAAGGATCGCCTCAACCTCCGGCGGCTGCCCGACGAGGAGGAACGCAACTACGAGACCCTGGGCGGCTTGGTGATGACCCAGCTCGGGCGTATTCCCACGATCGCCGACGCCTTCGAGTGGGAGGGCTACCGCTTCGAGGTGGTGGACATGGACGGCAAGCGCGTCGACCGCGTGCTGATCACCCCCATCGCCAGGCGCGAGGCGGAAACGACCAGCGAGGGCTGAAGGGATTCAGCCGGGCGAATCCCCCCAGGGCAGCCGGGCGAGCAAGTCATCGAGCAGGCGCCGGCGCTGCGCCGGAGCGAGCTCCTCAAGGCTTAGGCGCCATAGGGGAAACAGGCGGTTTTCCTCGCGATGCTCATGCTTCGCCAGGGTTCCCGAGAGAAGGGCGCAGAAGACTCCGGCTTCCGTGCCGTCAGGGGGATCTTGGGTCAGGCACTCCTCCAGCAGGGCGAGCTGGGCGAGGATTTCCTGGTGTTCCCGCAGCATGACGGACAGGGGATCATCCCCGGTGGGGCTGGCGGCAAGGGCAAGCCTGGGGGCCAGGATGCCGTCTTCGAAGGCAATGTGGGCCCGCAGCCCGGCGGCGAAGGAGGCTAGCAAAGGGGCCGCCTCCGCCACCGCGGCCTTGTTCACCCGTTCGAGGGCCCGGGCAAAGAGCCGGTCGAGCCAAGCATGGTGCCGGGTGAGGAGATCGATCACGTCCTGGGGAGGAGTGTCCTCCTTGAGCCCTACCTCGGCCCGCCAAGCCTTTCCCTCCGGGAAGATCCGCCAGGCGAGCCGCCCGCGCAGCTGCAAGTTGACCGCCTCCAGCACGAGGGTGGGCTCCTCCTGGGTGAGCACCGTGGCCTGTTCCCCTCGGGCGAGGTCCCGCAAGGCATAGAAGGCCGCGGTGCGTACCCGGCTCTCCGGCTCGTTCTGCAAGTCGATGATTCTGGAGGTCCCAACCATAATCGAAGAGATTAGCACACTCTAATATGATGAAGAAACCGCTCGCCCAGCCCTTGAAATCCCCTCCAGGTGCCCATAACAACAAAAAATTAATGGAGGAACATCGCCATGCAAGAGATTGAGCGGGATAAGGTCCCTTCCGCGGAGCCGCCAGGCACTTCCGCAGGCGAAGGGCTTACCGAAGTGAGCGAGCCGACTCTGTCCGGCCGGTCCGAGCAGGTCCCCGAAGCCGACCTGATCGCCAGCCTGGAGGAGACGCTCAAAAAAGCCGAGCAAGCCGCCCAGGAGCACTACGACGCCTGGCTGCGAGCCAAGGCAGAGGCGGACAATATCCGCAAGCGCGCCGAAGCAGAAATCGCCAACGCCCACAAGTATGCGGTGGAGAGTTTTTCTACCCAGCTGCTGCCCATCAAGGACAGCCTAGAGACCACCCTCACGGTGGAAAACGCCTCCCTCGAGCAGTTGCGCGAGGGTGTTGCGCTCACCCTAAAGCTGCTCAACCAGTTGTTCGAAAAATTTGGCATCCGTGAGATCAACCCGGGCCAGGGGGAAAAGTTCGACCCCTATCGCCACCACGCCATGACCACAGTGGAGTCGGACGGCCCCGCCGGACTGGTGATGCAGGTGATGCAGAAGGGCTACATGCTGCACGATCGGGTGATCCGTCCTGCCTTGGTGGTGGTGTCCAAGCCCAAGGCCGAGGCTTGAAATAAGGGGGGCGCGCCCGCATTTACTGCTTAACGGAAAAATCCAGACTTTTCAAAAAGGAACAGGCTTATGGGCAAGATTGTCGGCATCGATCTGGGGACGACCAACTCGTGCGTGGCCGTGATGGAGAACGGCAAAGTCAAGGTGATCGAGAACTCGGAAGGCTCGCGCACGACCCCTTCCGTGGTCGCCTACACCGACGAGGGTGAAATCCTGGTGGGAGCTCCGGCCAAGCGCCAGCAGATCACCAATGCCCAGAACACCCTGTATGCAGTCAAGCGCCTGATCGGGCGCAAGTACGACGAAGACATGGTGCAGCGGGCGATCAAGATGGTGCCCTACAAGATCGTGCGCGCCGACAACGGCGACGCTTGGGTGGAGGTGCGGGGCAAGAAGCTCGCCCCGCCCCAAGTCTCGGCGGAAGTGTTGAAGAAGATGAAGAAGACCGCCGAGGACTACCTGGGCGAGCCGGTGACCGAGGCGGTCATTACGGTGCCCGCCTATTTCAACGATTCCCAGCGCCAGGCCACCAAGGATGCGGGCCGCATCGCTGGGCTGGAGGTGAAACGCATCATCAATGAGCCCACCGCGGCGGCTCTTGCCTTCGGCATGGACAAGAAGGAAGGCGACCGCAAGATCGCGGTGTACGACCTGGGCGGCGGCACCTTCGACATCTCCATCATCGAGATCGCTGAAGTGGACAAGGAACACCAGTTCGAGGTGCTCGCCACCAACGGGGATACCTTCCTCGGTGGCGAGGACTTCGACCAGCGCATCGTCGATTATCTGGCCGAAGAATTCAAGAAAGAGCACGGCATCGACTTGCGCAAGGACGTGCTCGCCCTGCAGCGGCTAAAGGACGCTGCGGAAAAGGCCAAGATCGAGCTGTCCTCCGCCCAGCAGACGGAGGTGAACTTGCCCTATATCACGGCGGACGCGAGCGGGCCGAAGCACTTGGTGGTGAAAATTACCCGGGCGAAGCTGGAGAGCCTGGTGGAGGATCTGATTGAAAAGACGGTGGAGCCCTGCCTGATCGCCATGAAGGACGCAGGGGTGAAGCCATCCGACCTGGACGACGTGATTCTGGTGGGTGGCCAGACCCGCATGCCCAAGGTGCAGGAGAAGGTGCGGGAGATCTTCGGGCGCGAGCCGCGCAAGGACGTGAACCCGGACGAGGCGGTGGCCATCGGTGCGGCCATCCAGGCGGCGGTGCTGCAAGGCGCGGTGAAGGACGTGCTGCTCCTCGACGTTACGCCCTTGAGCTTGGGCATCGAAACCCTGGGCGGCGTGTTCACCAAACTGATCCCGAAGAACACCACCATCCCGACCCGGGCTACCCAGGTGTTCTCCACTGCCGAGGACAATCAGACGGCGGTGACCATCCACGTGCTGCAGGGCGAGCGGGAGATGGCGGCGGGCAACAAGAGCCTGGGCCAGTTCAACCTGGAGGGTATCCCGCCGGCACCCCGGGGCGTGCCCCAGATCGAGGTGACCTTCGACATCGACGCCAATGGCATCCTGCACGTGACCGCCAAGGACAAGGCGACTGGCAAGGAGGCCAAGATCCGCATCCAGGCTGGCTCGGGGCTCACCGAAGAAGAGATCCAGCGCATGATCAAGGACGCCGAGCTCCACGCCGCCGAGGACCATAAGCAGTTTGAGCTGGTCAACGCTCGCAACCAGGCGGACGCGCTCATCCACTCGGTGCGCAAGAGCCTGAAGGAGTACGGCGACAAGCTCTCGGCGGAGGAAAAATCCAAGATCGAGGCAGCGATCGCCGCGGCAGAGACCGCCATCAAGGGCAACGACAAGGCGGAGATCGACGCCAAGGCTCAGGCGCTGGCGGAGGCCTCCCACAAATTGGCGGAGAAAATGTACGCCGGCGCCCAGGCCGAGGCTGCCAGTACGTCCTCGACAGCCGGAAGCAAGAAGCAGGATGCCGACGTGGTCGACGCGGAGTTCGAGGAAGTCAAGGACAAGAAGTAAACCGCCCGGACGGACACAAAGGCGCAGAGACGCTGAGAAGGCAAGCCCTCTCGGCGTATACTCTGCGCCTTGTCGTCTTGTGCGGTCCGCCACCCAGCCATGGCTAAGCGCGATTACTACGAAGTGCTCGGCGTCAACCGGGACGCCTCTGAAGAGGAGATCAAGAAGGCGTACCGACGCCTCGCCATGAAGTACCATCCGGACCGCAACCCGGACAAACCCCAGGCGGAGGAGCACTTCAAGGAAGTCAAAGAAGCCTTTGAGGTGCTCTCCGACCCGGACAAGCGGGCCGCCTACGATCAGTTTGGCCACGCCGGTGTGGAGGCGACCGCAGGGGCTGGTGCTGGATTCGGCGGATTCGGCAGCTTCGCCGATGCCTTCGGTGACATCTTTGGCGACATTTTCGGTACAGGCGGGCGCAGCCGCGCTTCTATGTACCGGGGTGCGGACTTACGCTACAACTTAGAAATCACCCTGGAGCAAGCGGCCCGGGGCACCGAGACCAAGATCCGGGTGCCCACGCTAGCCACCTGCGAAGCGTGTCACGGCTCGGGAGCCCGCGCGGGAAGCGGTCCCGTCACCTGTCCCACCTGCCGCGGCCACGGCCAAGTGCGCATGCAACAGGGCTTCTTTTCCATCCAACAGACCTGCCCCACCTGCCACGGCACGGGCAAGCACATCCCCCATCCCTGCAGCCACTGCGGCGGCAGCGGGCGCGTGAAGAAGCACAAGACCCTGTCGGTGAAAATCCCTCCTGGGGTGGACGACGGGGACCGCATCCGCCTCTCCGGCGAAGGGGAGGCGGGGCTCTCCGGAGGGCCGCCGGGTGACCTTTACGTGGTGATCCACGTCGCGCCCCACCCGGTGTTTACCCGGGACGGCAACGATCTCCACTGCGAGATGCCCATCAGCTTCGCCACCGCTGCCCTGGGCGGCGAGATCGAGATCCCCACCCTGGAAGGCGCGGCTAAGATCCGCATTCCCCCGGAAACCCAGTCCGGAAAGGTGTTTCGGCTGCGGGGCAAGGGCATCAAAGCCTTGCGCTCGAACACCGTCGGTGACCTCTTGGTGCACGTGGTGGTGGAGACCCCGGTCAACCTCACACCCCGGCAGAAGGAGCTCCTGGAGGAGTTCGAGCGCCTTTCCCGGGAGGGGGGCGAGCAGCACAACCCCCGCCACAAGAGCTGGATGGACAAGGTGCGGGAGTTTTTCCAGTCCTGATCCCCCGGTTCGCTTGCCCTCGGGCTACAAGCGTCCGTGGCCGAGCCGGCGCAGAAGGGGCGAGAGGGCGGCCAGGAGGAGCCCCGTTCCGAAAGAGGTGGCGACAAAGATCAGGAAGAAATCCGCTTGGCCGCCCAGTAGGCGAAAGTACTCGCCCCTCGCCACCCGCTCCAGCATCCCGGCCAGATAACCGCCCATCAGATTCGCCGCGAAGTTGGACAGGAACCACACTCCCATCAGCATGGAGGCGAAGCGCACCGGGGCAAGTCGCGTGACCATGGACAGCCCCACGGGAGACAGGCACAGCTCCCCCAGGGTGTGGAGCAGGTAGGCGGC
>NZ_DAIRTR010000101.1:0-11197 GCF_036803785.1 Pelomicrobium sp.
GTCGTAGATCTTGACCACGTCCTGGATGCGGATGGCGCCCTTGCCCGCTGGGCCAAGCGGCGCGAAATTGGCGGATGGCTCCCTCATCATGACTGCCCTCCCAAAGCGAGCTCGCGAACCCGCCATTGCATCAGGTGATCGCCCACGATCCGCACCAGGGCGCTGGTGACGTAGCCGACCGCACCCAGAGTCACCATGCCGATGATGATGGTGGGATAGCGCACGGTGGTGTAGGAATTGTTGATCACGTACCCCAGCCCGAACTGGCCGGACACCATCTCCGCGGCGACCAGCGAGAACCAAGCCACCCCCACCGAGATCTGCAAGCCGGTGAAGATGAAGGGCAGCGCCCCGGGGATGATGATGTGGCGGAAGGCCTGCCAGCGGCTCGCCCCCAGGCAATAGGCGGCGCGAAAGTAAGATTCGTCGATGGACTGCACCCCCAACATGGTGTTCAAGGCGGTGGCATAAAAGGAGGCGAGGAAGGTGAGGAAGATCACCGGCGTCTCCAGGCCCTTGAACATGAGGATCGCAAGCGGCACCCAGGCGAGAATGGGGATCGGCCGCAGCATCTCGAACACCGGAAAGACGTATTCCTTGAACTTGAGGGACCAGCCGAGGAACAAGCCCAGCGGCACCCCGAGGGCAGTGGCGAGGAAGAAGGCGATGCCCACCCGGCGGCAGCTCACCCAGATGTGCTGGTAGTATTCGGGCGTATAAATGGACAGGCCATAGACCGGGTCCGGGCTCAGCCATTCCTTGACCACCGCGGTGAGCCCCGGCATCTGCTCGAAGCGGGGTAGCTTCCACACCTCCACCGCCAGGTACCAGAAGCCGAGAAACAGGGCAAAGCCGATCGCCATGAGGTAGGGCCGCGGGCTTTTCAGCCACTGGGCCAGCCGGAACATGGTGAGCGCGAGCCCCGTCAACTGCTGGGGCGCTGCGCGCCGGCCCACCGGTTTCAATTGCGCTACCCACTCTGGCACGGTGAAATCCCGGGTGATCATGGTGGCGAAGCGGCTCATCACCACGTCGCCCGTCTCCGGGTCCGACTCCAGGATGCGGAGCAACGCGTTGCCATTGATCGCGAGGCACTCGGTGTCTTCCACGGCGGTGCTTTTGGCCAGCCGGTAGGGCTGACTCTTGAGCAGCGCCGCCCAGCCGAATACTTCGCCGGGCCCCAGGATGCGCAGCAGATTGGTGGCGCCGGCCCCCGGTCCCAGGACATGCTCCACTCGACCGCGTATCACCACGAACAGATCGTCGGCCCGGTCGCCCCGCTGGTAAATCACCTCGCCGGCCTTGTAGGAGACTCGGCGCGCTGCCCAAGCAATGGCTTCCAGCATCTCGCTGGAAACCACCTGGAACGGCATCGCGCTCTTGAGCAGACCGACGGTGTCCTCCGTCTGGACTGCGCCAGTGGCCAATTCCATGCCTCTCACCTCCTCCTGGGGTTGGTGGAAATGTGTTTTACCCCGCTCGGGCGACGGTGGCCGGCCGTCGAACAGCCGGCCACCGCGACCTTCATTGCTTGAACGCCGCCTGGAACGCCGATTCAGGCTGGGCCTTGACGACCCCGATGGGGGCCGTCAGGCCCCGTTCCTTGAGGATCTCCCGGGTGAACTGGGGCATGACCGCCTCTGGGCGAAGCTGCGGCGTGTCGATGGTCTTGATCTCATAGAGGAAGGCCGTCGCCCGCTTGAGCAGCTCCTCCGCTTCCGGCGTGATGGTGTAGTGCAACAGGATGCGCTCCGGCCCGCCGCCGGCCTCCTTAGCATGCTCCCCGTAGAGCGACTTCCACAGGGCCTTAACCGGGAAGCCGGTGGTCTGCTCCTGGGCCATTTTCACCACTTCGGCCGCGTTCTTGGGATCGGCCAGGAAAAGCTGAGCGTCCAGCTCCGCCTGTAGCCAGGCCTTCACCACGTCGGGCCGCTGCTGGATCAGGTCGGCCCGCATGGCCAGGAACCCCCCGTCGTTCTCCTGGGCGGAGCGGCCGGTGGCCACCAGCCGTGCCAACCCTTCTTCTACTAGCCGGGATGCAGTCGGTTCCCATATGACGGCAGCGTCCAGTTTCTTGGCGCGGAAGCCGCTGGTGATCACCTCGATGTTCTGGTTGAGATAGGCCGCCGGCTGGACGTTGAACTTCTTGAACACCGCCTGGGCGAAGCGGTCGGTACAGCTTCCCTTGGGCACTGCCACCTGCTTGCCGCTCAGCCACTGGATGGCTTCCTTGTCGCTATTGAATTGGGGCGCGTCGGTGCGCACCAGGAAGGCGTTGCACTGGTCCCAGCCGAGGCCCAGGTTGGCGACGATGCGGATGTCCGCCACGTTCTGCTTGGTGGTGGACACGATGGCTGGCATGTCCCCCATGTAGCCGATGTGCTGCTTGCCGGCCAGCATGTTGTTGACGATGATGGCCCCTTGAAGCCCGATCTGGAACTCCACCTGGGAGCCCGCGGGCAGGTACTTCTCGTAGAACTTCTTGCTGCGCATCACCACGCCCGACCAGGACTCGGTGTAATACGGCTGGTAGCCCACCACCAGCTTGACCGGCTCGCCGGGCTTGCCGAAGTTCAGGGTCTGCTGGGCAAGACCCGCACTCGCCGACAGCCCCAGCATCGCCGCGCCCGCCAGTCCCAATACCCGCCGTGCCCCCGCCTTGAACCGCTCCTTTGATGGAATGCCCATGTTGCCCTCCTATCTCCTTTGCATGGTTGAACGCGCGGCGGCTGTTTTCCATTTCTTGTCGTTTCGGAGCGGCCTCCCGGAATCCGGCCTCCGCTCCGCGCCGCCAATGCTTGCTACTTCGCCCCGGACGCCGTGAGATACCGGGTGATGAGCTCAGCGAGACGCCGCATCACCAGATACCCTGACGCCGGGTCGGACTCCAAAACCTTAAGCACCTCTTTTCCGTTCATCCGTAACACGGAGGACTTTTCCAGGCAGGTCGCCCGGGCGATCCGGGAGGGCTGCCCGTCCATGAGGGCCGCCCAGCCGAACACTTCGCCGGTACGCAACACGAACCCCGCTGGCGTGGTGCGCTCGTCGCGCCCGATCAGGAATTCCACCCGCCCGCCCTCCAGGATGTAGAGGTCTTCCGCGGGATCCCCGACTTGATACAGGGTGCTCCCTTCCGGATGGGTTTCCGGCCGGCACAACGCCTGTAGCCTCGTCAGGGTCTCCCGCGGCAGCCCCTTGAACAACTCGGAGGAATCGAGGGCGCTCGGCGGCGCGAGATAGATCACACCGTCCTCCACCGTGATGTCGAACAACTGCAGGGGCGATTCCGCAAGCCCCTGGGGCGCGCCCGTGCGAATGTCCCATTGCCACAGATGCATGTGGCAGGTGAGCACCTCGCCGTCGAACAGGCCCTCGCACAGGGGCACCTCCTGGTGGGGGCAGATGGCCTGGCAGGCGTAAAAGTCCCCGCCCGCGTTGGCCACCAGCACCTTGAGCCCGCTTTCCACTTCCACCTCTTTCAGACCGCCGGAAGGGATCTCCTCCGCCCGGCACACGAATTTTTTGCTCACGCCGTGGACCTTAGCTGAATTTGTCGTAGCGGATGTTGTCGGTGGTCAATTTCGCCTTGAGCAGCAGCACGCGGATGGCCGCTTCCACCGCGGGCGGCGGGCCGGCGAGGTACGCCCGCACGTTCTGGTACCTGCCCTCCATGCGCTTGGCCGCCACCTCGTGCACCAGCCCGTGGTCGAAGACAAGCCCCGGGTAGCGGCGGGCGAGCGCTTCCGGCACCGGCTCGTCGGAAAGGGCCACAGTGATCTCCAAGTTGTCGGGAAACTCCCGGCGGAAGCCCTCCAGCGCCTCGAGATAGAAGACGTCGCGCGCCGAGCGCACGCCGAAGAACACGTAGCCTTTATACTGGCTGAAGTAGCGCTCCTGGCAGCCGCGGGAGAGGATGGACATCATGCCGGCGATGCCGCTGCCGCCAGCGATGCACAGGACGTTCTTGCCGAGCCCGGGGTAGAAGGTGGCCTTGCCCAGGGGGCCGAACAGGCGTAGCTGCGCCCCTTGCACCTGCCCGTCGAAGAGCCACTCAGAGAAGCCGCCGCCGGGTTTTTTCTTCACCACGAAATCGAGGCTGCGGGCCCGACGGTCGAAGTTGACCATAGAGTAGCCGCGAAAACCCCGCACCGAGGGAGCCTCCACCAGCACGAACTGGCCTGCGTCGAAGTCCATGGGGGCATCGAGCGCCACGCGAAAGGCGAGCACGTCGTGGGTAAGGAGCGCCTGGGACTCGATGCGCCCCCGGTAGAAGGCCGGGATACAGGCCCCCGGGTCGGCGTGATAGACGAAGTTGGCCACCTCAATGGAGAGGTCGCTTTTCGGCTCGCATTGGCACATGAGGAACTCGCCCTGGGCGCTCTTCAGGAGGCGGGTGCCCGGCGCCTGGGGCCAGGGGTCGTGGATCTCGCCCTCGATCAGCTTCGCTTTGCACGTACCACAGGTGCCGCTGCCGCATTCGTAGGGCAGGTCCACGGCGTTGTGCAGGCCCGCGAACAGGATCTTCTCCCCTGGGGCACATTCGAACTGGTACGCCCGGTTGCGGGCGTTGACCTGCACCTTCATCCTCTTCCTTTGTCGTTATGGCCGGCTTGCGCGCCGGCAGAGGTCAAAACGGGATGTGGTAACCGATACCCAGCATCCGTGTGTCCAGCCGCACATTGCGGCGCAGGAGCTTCGCCCCGTCCCCATCGAGCCGCACCGTGTCGTAGAGCTTGCCCACGCCGAACAGTTCCGTGATGCCCCCGTCCAGGGTGGTCTTGAAGACTTGCAAGCCGGAGACCACCTGCGCCTCCTTTTTGGCGTCGTCCACCGTCACGGTGTACACGGTGACGTGGCGGGTAAGGGGCGAATGGTCGCTGTTGTGGCGCGGCAGATTGTTGAATAAGGTCTGCATCCCCGCCTTGTCGTGCTCGAGCCAGGTCATCTCCTTCTTGATTTCCGGGCTGTAGGCGGTGATGGTGTAGCGAAACTGCGGATCGCACAGATCCAGGTAACCCTTGAAATCCTTCTCGTCTAAGAGCATGCACGATCGGTAGACCAGCTCTTCGACCATGGTTCTGGCGTTGCTCATAGCTCTCCTCGCTGTGGCCGCGCTGCCCGCGGGGCCCTCCCCCCGGGCAGGCGCCCTGTATTCCGTTTCAAGCGGCGGCCACCTTTCCGGCTACACCCCGGTCGCCGAAGGGGTCGTAAGCCGGTCGGCCCATACGCCGGCTCCATTCGGCGTAGTAGTGGCGCATGCCGCCCTCGTCGTGGATGGTCATGTTCTCTTCGCGTCCGTGCAGCACCCAGCGGCTGTCGGTGCGCTCGTCGCGCATGGCGATACCCTGGCCGTGCACCCCCAGCAGGTCCTCGTGGAGGTTGCGCCCGAACGGCCCCCAGATCATGTTGTGATCGAAGATGCGCTCGGCCCGCATTTCGGGGGTGTCGCGTTTGAGCCCCAGCCCCCGGAACTCGATGATCACCTTGTTCGGGCCCAACGGAATGGCGGTATCCATGCGCAGCACCGAGGTACGCAGGTTGTAGGTCATGCCCGGGAAGATGTCGATCAGGATCCAGCCGCCGGGCGCAAGCCCAGGCCAGCCCACCTTGCGATCCTTGCTTCCTTCGTACTTGTCGTACTTGATCTCCATGGAGCCCACCGAGGCGTGCCCGTTGGGATAGCCCACGTATTTGCGGTCGAAGTAGCCGGGCTGGAGCATGCCGGTGATGCGATTAAAGTAGTGCATGTAGTCGTGGTAGAACTCGCTGTTGGTGTCGTGCCACAGCTTGTAGTTGGTGTTCACCACGGCCTTGTGGAAGTGGAACACCTCGAGCGGCTCCTGCATGTGGGGCTCCAGCATGGATAGCGCGTCGCCGATGTATTCCTTCAGCGTGCACGCGTTGTCGTCCACGTTGACCCACACGAAGCCGCCGTAGCCCACTTCGCAGCGCACTTCCCTCAAGCCCACGTCTTTCAGATCGAGCCGATCCTGGTAGCCCTCCTTGCCGCGGGAGATGTCGATGCAATTGCCGCGGCAGTCGAAGGACCAAGCGTGGAAGATGCACGTCATGCGCTTGGCGTTGCCCGAGGGGTCGTAGAGGATCACGTTGCCCCGGTGCGGGCAGATGTTGTAGAAGGCGCGGATCCGGTTGTCGTCGCCGCGGATGATGATCAGGTTCTCGCCCCCCGGGTGGCGGAAGGTGCGGTAATCATAGGGGTTGGGGATCTCGCTTTCGTGACAGGCGATGATCCACACCTTGTTGAAGATCTTGTCGATCTCCTCGCGGAACAGCTCTTCGCTGGTATAGACGCGGGTATCGACATAATGGGTCGGGGGAAACTTGGGGCGCTGGGCCCATTGGGCGGCGTTTCTGGACATCGCAACCTCTCTCCTGGAAAAACGTTTGGCAATGACAATGTCCATGGGCCTTCTGCAGGATTCGTACCAGCCACAGAAGTCATCCGCCCAATTGCCTTTTTCGCCCAAAAATATGCGCTTACATCAAAACGGCCGGCGCCGGCGCAAAGCCGCCGCCGTTTCCGAAGGAAACGGGGCGAGCCTTGGCTTTGCCAACCGAAACATGCCGCGGCGCCTTGTCCGCTTGCAGGAAGGAGAAGCGGAATGCCAGGCGCCGGGAATAGGAGTCGCGGCGGCGCGAACGGACTCAGGCCACCGCCACCCGGGCGGCATCCCCCGGGCGCAGGGGGGTGGGGTTCTTGGCGTAGGCGTGGTAGGCCGCGGCCTCGGCGGCGCCGAATTCCACCTTGAGCCCCATGTCGGCGAACACGGTCTCCAGCGCGCACAGGCACAGCATCACGTTCTCCATCTTGCAGGAGTAGCCCATGATGCCGAAGCGCCAGATTTTGCCCCTGAGATCGCCCAAGCCCGCCCCCAGCTCCAGGTTGTAGTCATGCAGCAGCCGGCGGCGCACCTCCGCCTCGTCCACGCCCGGCAGCACTTTCACCGCGTTCATCTGGGGCAGCCGGTGCTCGGGCTTCACCAGGAACTCCAGCCCGAAGGTCTCCAGGCCTGCCTTGAGCGCCAGGTGATTGCGCCGGTGGCGCGCCCAGGCCCGCTCCAGGCCCTCCTCCTGGAGCATGAGGAGCGCCTCGTGCAGGGCGTAGAGGCTGTTGGTCGGGGCCGTGTGGTGGTAGGTGCGGGTGGTGTTGCCCCAGTAGGTGAGAAGCAGGTTCAGGTCCAGAAACCAGCTATGAACCTTCTCCTCGCGCTTTCTCACCATTTCCACGACCCGGTTGCTGAAGGTCACGGGGGAAAGCCCGGGCGTGCAGGACAGGCATTTCTGGCTGGCGGAATAGCAGGCATCGATCCCCCACTCGTCCACCTTCACCGGCACGCCGCCCAGAGACGTCACCGTGTCCACGATGGTCATCAGCCCGTAGCGGCGGGCGATCTCGCACAGGGTCTGGGCGTCGGAGAGCACGCCGGTGGAGGTTTCCGCGTGTACGAAGGCGAGGATCTTGGCGTCGGGATTCTTCTTGATCGCCTCCTCCACCTTGTTGGGATCCACGGGCTCCCCCCAGGCGTCGTCCACCACCACCGGCACGCCCTGGCAGCGCTCCACGTTCTCGATCATGCGGCCGCCGAAGACCCCGTTGCGGCACACGATCACCTTGTCGCCCGGGTTCACCATGTTGACGAAACAGATCTCCATGCCCACCGATCCCGGCCCCGAGACGGGAAAGGTCACCTCGTTGGCGGTCTGGAAGGCGTAGCGCAGCATGGCCTTCAGCTCGTCCATCATGGCCACGAACACCGGATCCAGGTAGCCGATGGTGGGGCGGGACAGGGCGGAGAGCACCCGCGGGTGGATATCCGAGGGTCCCGGTCCCATGAGAGTGCGTTGGGGCGGATAGAAGGTGCTGATTTTTTTGCCGGGGCGAAATTTCATGGGGTTGTCCGTAAAGAGATGACGCACACCCGCCGCGGTCGCAAGCCGCGGCAGTCAAAAGGAAACGCGCATTATATCAATTGCTTGGATTTCTTGCGCGGGCACCCTTTCGGCCTACGGGGTCAAAGGCTTACCGAACGCCCCCCATCCACCGCGATGGTATGGCCGGTCACGTAGGGGGCGTAGGCCACCAAGTACATCACCGCGCGGGCGATGTCCTCGGGCTCTCCCTGCCGCTGCAGGGGCACTTGCTCGATGATCCGCCGACGGATCTCGGCGGACCAGTGGCTGTCCTCCGGCCACAGCACCGGGCCGGGGGCCACGGCGTTTACCCGCACCTCCGGGCCCAGCTCCAGGGCGAGGGAGCGGGTGAGGGCCGCAAGGCCCGCCTTGGCGATGCTGTAGACCACGTAGCCGCGCATGGGCCGTTCGGCGTGGATGTCGGTGATATTGACGATGGTACCCTGGCGGCGGCGCAACTCGGGACTGGCCGCCTGGGACAGGAACAGAGGGGCTTTGAGGTTGGTGCCCATGAGGTCCTGCCAAGCGCTTTCCGTGATCCCGCCCACCGCTGTGGGAAAAAAGCTGGAAGCGTTGTTCACTAGGATGTCCAGGCGGCTGAAGCGCGCGAGCACCGCCTCGACCAGTCGCTGGGGCGTGTCCGCCTCCAGCAAGTCTGCTTGGACGAGGCCGGCGGAATCGGGCCGTTGCCGGTTGAGCTCGGCACCGAGGCTCTCCGCTTCGGCCCGGGACGTCCGGTAGTGGATCATGATCCGGGCCCCCGCTCCATGGAGCAGACGGCAGACGGCGGCGCCCACCCGCTTGGCCCCGCCGGTGACCAAGGCCACTTGGCCCGAGAGCACCGCTTCCACTACACTTGCGCCACGTTCGGTCGAAATCGCCAATTTACCACACGCGTCCCTCTCCCTCGCCGCTCCCCGACGCCAAGGGGGCGCTCTCCATGCCATGAGCGTGCTGCCTCCGCCCGATGAAGCGGGCGAAGCCCACAGCCGGCGCGTTGCGGCCCACATCCGCGAGGAGATCTCGCGCACCGGCGGCTGGATTTCCTTCGCCCGCTACATGGAGCTCGCCCTATACGCCCCGGGTCTGGGCTATTACGCGGCGGGGGCCGCCAAGCTGGGCCCCGAGGGGGATTTCGTTACCGCACCGGAAATCTCCCGCCTGTTCGGCCGCACCCTGGCGCGGCAGGTGGCCCAGGTCCTCGAGCGCTGTGGGGGAGCGGTGTTGGAGCTGGGCGCGGGAAGCGGACGACTGGCAGAAGACCTGCTCCAGGCGCTGGAGGCCCTGGACCGGCTGCCCGAGGCGTACCTGATCCTGGAGGTGAGCCCGACGCTGCGGGAGCGGCAAGCGAGGCGCCTTGCCCGGCTTCCGCCGCGGCTCCGGGCCCGAGTGCGCTGGCTCGAGGTGCTACCCACCGGGTTTCGCGGCGCAGTGATCGGAAATGAAGTGCTGGACGCCCTGCCGGTGCATTTGGTGGCTTGGCGCACGCACGGCCTGTTCGAGCGAGGGGTTGCCGTCGAGGGGGAGGCTTTCGTCTGGTGCGAGCGCCCCCTCAGCCATCCCGAGCTTCGTCGCGCCGCCGAGGCAATCCCGGCGCCAGCGGATTATCTGAGCGAAATCTCTCTTGCCGTCCCCGCGCTGATAAAGACGCTGGGCGAGCTGCTCGAGCAAGGGATTCTGCTCTTCCTCGATTACGGCTTCCCCGCCGCAGAGTACTACCATCCCCAGCGGGCCACCGGCACCCTCATGTGCCACTACCGGCATCGGGCCCACGACGATCCCTTCCTGTGGCCGGGCTTGCAAGACATCACCGCCCATGTGGACTTCACCGCCACTGCCCGCGCGGCGCGGGAAGCCGGCCTGGAAGTGTTGGGCTACGGGAGCCAAGCCCACTTCCTTCTCAACTGCGGCCTGCTCGAGCTGCTGGCGGCCGTGCCGGCAGAGGACGCGGCCCGCTACCTGCCCTTGGCGGCAGAGGCCCACAAGCTCCTCTCCCCGGCCGAGATGGGGGAGCTCTTCAAAGTGCTCGCCCTCGGGCGCGGCCTCTCCGCACCGCTACTCGGCTTTGTCGCCGGTGACCGCAGCCATACGCTGGCGTAGGAAGCCCATCGTCATGGGCGGCTCGGATCGGACAGCAACGCCGAACCTGTCTGAAAAAAGAAAGCCGCGTGAGATCCGCACTTCCCCCCTGGCTCATCAAGCCTTTCTTCTAATCCCCGCCGCCCGCAGGGTTGAAGCAGCGCAGGCCCGATGGTAGCGTGGGCAATCCCTTGCTCATCCATGGTGAATGACTCCTGGCCGGAGGTCCTCATGCGTGCTCTGCTTGCCCTGTTGCTGATGGCTGTCACCGTCTTCGCGCGTGCCGAGATGATCCTGCGGGTGAGTGCCATTCCTGATGAGGCGCCCACCGAGCTGCTGCGCAAGTTCGAGCCCTTGGGCAAGTACCTGGAAAAAGAGCTGGGGATGAAGATCGCCTTCGTCCCGGTGACCGACTATGCCGCCGTGGTGGAAGCCCTGGCGGCGGGGCGGGTGGATCTCGCCTGGCTCGGTGGCTTCACCTTCGTGCAGGCGCGGCTGCGCACCGGCAACGCCATCCCCATCGTTCAGCGGCAAGAGGACGAGGCGTTCACCAGCAAGTTCGTGACCGGGGCTGACAGCGGTATCCAAGGGCTTGCGGACTTGAAGGGACGCACCTTCGTGTTCGGCTCCCCCTCGTCCACGTCGGGCCACCTGATGCCCCGTTATTACTTGATGCAAAACGGGATCCATCCGGAGAAGGACTTCAAGCGCATCGCCTTCTCCGGCGCCCACGACGCCACCGCCGCCTGGGTCGCGGCAGGTCGGGCCGACGCCGGTGCCTTGAACGCCTCGGTGTGGGAGAAGCTCGTGGAGTCGGGAAAAGTAGACCCGACCAAGGTCCGAGTGTTCTACACCACACCGCCCTATTACGACTACAACTGGACAGTGCGGGGCGACTTGGATCCGGTCCTGGTGAAAAAGCTGACCGACGCCTTCCTGAAGCTGGACCCGGGGAACCCGGTCCACCGGGAAATTCTCGCTCTCCAGCGGGCAACCCGCTACGTGCCCACCCAACCGGAAAACTACCGGGGGATCGAAGCGGCGGCCCGGGCCGCAGGACTGATCAAGTGAGCCTGCGCCTAGAGCAGGTGGCGCTGCATCACCCGGGCGGCCGGGTCGCCCTGCGGGGCGTGAGCTTGCGGGTCGAACGGGGGGAACGGGTGGCGGTGATCGGTCCGTCGGGGGC
>NZ_DAIRTR010000102.1:0-10790 GCF_036803785.1 Pelomicrobium sp.
TCCCCCGGCCCACCCGCCGCCCAGGGGCTCCATCAGGGCGCCCAAGTAAGCGGCAAAGGTGAACAGGGGGCCGGGAATGGCTTGTGCAGCCCCGTAGCCCGCCAGGAACTCGTCCGTGGTGACCCAGCCGGGCGGCACCACTTGGGATTGAAGCAGGGGCAGCATCACATGCCCGCCGCCGAAAACCAGGGATCCGGTGCGGTAGAAGCTGTCGACGATGGCGAGGACCGGTGTCCCGGTGGCCGCCGCTGCGAGCGGCAGCCCCCCGAGCAGCAAGAAGAAGGCGGCGAGGTTTGCGGCGGCAAACCCCCGGCTCCCAAGCATGGGCATCTCCCCCGGGCCCTGGGTCTCGGACGGCTTGCACAGCAGCCAGCCGGCGAGACCACTGCCCAGGAGGGCGCCGATCTGCCCCAAGGCGGTGGGGATCACCAGCACCACCCCGGTGGCGGCAACGGCCAGGGTGAGACGCTCCCGATCGGGGCAGAGGACTCGGGCCATGCCCCAGACCGCCTGGGCCACTACGGCCACCGCCACTACCTTGAGGCCGTGTAGCCAGCCGCTACCCAGCGCCTTCTGGTAGTGCTCCACGCCGTAGGCGAAGGCCAACATGAGGAGGGCCGAAGGAAGCGTAAATCCCACCCAAGCCGCGAGTGCGCCGGGAACGCCGGCCTTAATGAGGCCGATGCCGAGCCCCACCTGGCTACTGGCCGGCCCGGGGAGGAACTGGCACAGGGCCACCAGGTCGGCGTAGCTGCGCTCGTCGATCCACCGCCGCCGCATCACGAACTCGTCGCGGAAATAGCCCAGATGGGCGACAGGGCCGCCGAAAGAGGTGAGGCCCAGCTTGAGAAAGGCCCAAAACACTTCAGTGCGGGAGGCGGGCCGCACGGGCGCTGGAGAACCGGGAACATCCATTTGTCGTTCTCGACGGAGGGTGCCGCCTCGATTATGCCCGCAGCCCGCCCCGGGGGCGAAACGGGCCCCTTGTCGCCGGGTGAGGTACGGTGCCCGGAGATGAGGTCACTGGGTCATGAGGCGAACATGCGTTCGGCCTTGCGGCCGGCGCGTTTGCGCCCGTGCGCCTGGAGGAGGCGCTTGCGGATGCGGATCGACCTGGGGGTGATTTCCGCCAACGCATCCTCCTCGATGAATTCCACCGCGTACTCCAGGGTGAGGGGAACGGGCGAGGTGAGGACGAGGTTTTCGCCTTTGCCGGCGGCACGGATATTGGTGAGCTTTTTCTCCTTGATGGAGTTGACCACCAAGTCATTGTCCCGGGCGTGCATGCCGATCACCATTGCCTCGTAGACCTGAGCGCCGGGCTTGACGAACAGCCGCTCCCGCTCCTACAAGTTGAAGAGGGCGTAAGCCACCGCCGCGCCGTTTTCCCGGGACACCAGCACGCCATTGCGCCGGCCCGGCAGATCAGCCTTCATGGGACGGTAGCCATCGAACACGTGACTCATGAGGTCCGCCGCCCCGGGGGTTGAGAAGCTCGCTCTGGAAGCCGATCAGGCCTTGGGTGGGAATCTGGTTTCGGCGCAGCGAGCGTTGGCCCAGCCCTGGAGAGCGGAAGCGTAAACTACGGGAAAGTCGAGCTGCTCCTCGCTCGCCCCCAGGGGGTCGAACAGCTCGAAGGTCCGGTTGACCACCCAGTCAGGGCGGGCACCCATCCGGTCCACCTTGTTTACCACCACGATGGGCTTGAGGCCCAGGCACAGGGCTTTGCGGGTGACAAACCGGGTCTGGGGCATGGGGCCCTCCACCGTGTCCACAGGAGTCGCACTCCATCCACCATGGAGAGCACCCGCTCCACTTCTCCGCCGAAATCCCGGTGACCGGGCGCATCCACGATGTTGGTGCGCACGCCCCGGTAATCTACCGGGGTTCTTGGCGAGGATGGTGATGCCCCGCTCTCGCTCGTTTGTGTCCATCACCCGTTCCTGCACCTGCGGGTGGGCAGCGAAGACACCTGCCTGATGAAGCAGTTTGCCCACC
The DNA here is from genome assembly GCF_036803785.1 of Pelomicrobium sp. Classification (NCBI taxonomy): domain Bacteria; kingdom Pseudomonadati; phylum Pseudomonadota; class Hydrogenophilia; genus Pelomicrobium; species Pelomicrobium sp. Next base: position 1,999 of record NZ_DAIRTR010000102.1, read on the forward strand.
AGGGTGGTCTTGCCGTGGTCCACGTGGGCGATGAGGGCGATGTTTCAGACCGGGCGCGGAGAGGTCATTGGCGTGCCTTGCAAAAAGTACGAATTCTACTATGGCGGGCTCGTGGGGCTGAGGACGCGTTGCACCGGGCAAGGCGCGCTGGGCGAAGGCGCGAACGACGGTAGGGTACATGAAGTCTAAAATTAAGAAAAAGGAATTTTCCCCCGCGTCCCATCAGGTGGCGCCAAGGGTAAGGCGCATGCCTAAAAGAGCAAGCGCGTGAGGGGGTGAAAAAGGATGGAACGGCCCCTCGGAGATTGCGCCGGTATGCCCGACGCTGGAAGGAGACTGCGCCTCCTGCTGGTGGAAAGCCAGACGCTCATGCGCGAGGGGCTCAGGCGGATCCTGTCGGACGCGCCCGACGTGGAAGTGGCCGCAGAGGCGAGCAGCGCCAGAATGGCACTCCGGCTGACGCGGGAGCGGGAGTGGGACGTGGTGCTCCTGGGCTTGCCCCTGGAAGATCGCCACGGGCTAGAAGTGCTCAAGGCGATCAGGGCCGAGAAGCCGAAGTTGCCAGTGCTGGTTTTGGGGGCTCAGCCCGAGGATTCGTTTGCGCTCTGCATGATCAAGGCGGGCGCAGCCGGCTACCTGACTAAAGCGTGCGAGTCGGCCCGCCTGCTGGAGGCGATCCGCAAGGTGGCCCGAGGCCGCAGGTACATCAGCGAGATCATGGCCGAAAGGCTGGCCCTGGCAAGCGGAATGAACGGCGCGCGGTTACCCCATGAGAAGCTCTCCCATCGGGAGCTGGAAGTGCTGTGCCGCATTGCCGGCGGTAAATCCCGGTCCCAGATCGCTCAGGAGCTTCATCTGAGCGTCAAGACCGTGGCCACTTACCGGGCGCGGCTTCTGGAAAAGATGGAGCTCAAGAGCAACGCCGAGTTGGTACGCTACGCGATCCAGCACGGACTGGTGAGAACCTAGGCCAGAGCCGCCTCCACTTCTGCGAAGCTGCGGGCGATTTCCGTGGTATGGATGGGCTCTCCCAGTTGCCGGGCGATCTGGGTGGCGGAGAACAAGCCCCGCAGCACGTCGTTGCCGTGCTCGTCCACTTCCGCCACCGCGGCGTGCTGGCGACCCACATGGCGCAGGGTAGCCACGATGTGCCCCACCTTGGCGACCCGCACATCGTCCATGTTGAGGACTTCCAGCTGGTCATGGGGAGTCATGATGTCCCGCACCCGGATTTCGTTCCGGGTACCACCATGGGACTGGATGAATTGCATCGGTTTCTCGCCCAGGATGTCGGTGGCGGTGATGATGCCCAGGAGATAATTGTTCACGTCCACCACCAGGAGTAGCCGCACCCCTCGCCGGATCATGACCCGGTTCGCATTATCGATGCTTGCCTCCGGGTCGATTGTGACGGCCACCACCTGCTTCAGGTCGGTCATCACATCCACCGCCGGGTCGTCCAGACTCACCCGGGGAGGCAGGTACTGCGTGGGACGAGCAAAAGTGGATTTCGCCTTCAAGTGACGCGAGGGCAGGGGCAGGTACTCCCGGGCCATCGTTTTCTCCTTTCCTCTTGGTGGTTGCTTGTGGGTGCATCGGTGCAGGAACGGCACGGTTTTATGGGCAGCCATCCCACTTTTTCATATTTGGACGAGGCTCGCCCCACGTCAAGGGTTGGTCTCTGATGACCGAATAAGCCTCTTTAATCCCTCTTAGATGAGGCCTGTCTAAACCATAAGAAAAAATGATAATAATGGTAATCTCTCGTTATACGTCTTGCGGTATCATATCTCGCGTGGCTTTTTCATATCGTGAAAGAGCGAGGGAACCCCGCGCCACGAGCGCGGCAGAAGGAGACCCACAATGAGCGCAGTGTTAAAGAGCCTCGAAGAGCGGCTCCCTCCGCCGGCCGAAGACCCGGAGTCCTTCGGCGACGCCTCCGGGGAGTACCGTGCCCTCGGCTGCTGGCGCCAAGAGCGCCATCCCCGCACCTGGCCAAGCCGCCTCGGGCGCGAGCCCCACGCCATCGAAAACCCCTTCGGCGATCTCTGAAACGGCGCCGGGGGCAACCCCTTTCTTTGGCCGTTTCGAGGGCGGGAGGCCTCTCGCAGCCGGAGTCGGAAGGGGTCGTATTTCCCTCTAGCCGTCTCCTACCCATGGGCGCGAGGCGCAAAATCCTCATCCTGGGGGCGTCCTACGGATCGCTTCTCGGCGTGAAGCTCGCCCTGGCAGGGCACGAAGTGGACCTGGTATGCCGGCCTGGCGAAGCGGAGCTGATCAACCGAGAGGGCGCCATTGTGCGCCTGCCGGTCAGGGGGCGCGACAAGCCGGTAGAGATCCATTCGAAAAAGCTGCCGGGCCGGGTGCGCGCCGGCGGCCCCGGGGCATTCGAACCGGCTGGCTACGATTTAACTGTCCTAGCCATGCAGGAGCCTCAGTACCGGGCTGCCGACGTGCGGGCACTTATGGAAGTGCTTGCCGAGTCCAAGGTGCCGTGCCTGTCCCTCATGAACATGCCGCCCCTGCCGTATCTTGCCCGCCTGCCGGGCATCGACGTCAACGCGTGCCGTCGCTGCTACACCGACGCCACGGTCTGGGATGGTTTCGCTCCCGCTCTGCTCACCCTGTGCAGCCCGGACCCCCAGGCGTTTCGACCCCCGAGTGAGCCGGGTAACGTGCTGCAGGTGACGCTGCCGACGAATTTCAAGGCGGCGCGTTTCGACTCCGAGGTCCACACCATCCGGTTGCGGGCGTTTGAGCGGGAGATCGAGGCAGCCCGGTTCGACGCGGACGGGCAGCGCATCGAGCTGCCGGTCAAGCTCAAGGTGTACGACTCCCTGTTCGTGCCCCTCGCCAAGTGGGCCATGTTGATCGCCGGTAACTACCGCTGCGTGACGAAGCAGGGGGTGCGTTCCATCCGAGAGGCCGTGCACGGCGACCTGGCGGCCTCGCGGGCGGTGTACGAGTGGGTGGTGAGGCTTTGCCTTGCCCTCGGCGCAGATGAAAAAGACATGGTACCGTTCGAAAAATACGCCCGCGCGGCCTTGTCCCTCGCGAGTCCCTCCGCCGCGGCGCGGGCCCTGGCTGCCGGCGCGACCGACATCGAGCGGGTGGACCGGCTAGTACAGGAAATCGCACGCCAAAAAGACATGCGCTGCGAGGTCCTCGACCGCATGGTTGCCCTGATCGACGAGCGGATCGAGGCGAACCGTAGGAAGGCCGCCTGACTCACATGTTGGGGTAGTTGGGCCCACCGCCCCCTTCGGGGGTTACCCACACGATGTTTTGAGTGGGGTCCTTGATGTCGCAGGTTTTGCAATGCACGCAGTTCGGGGCATTGATCTGGAGGCGCCAGCCGCCGGCTGCTGCGACGAACTCGTAGACTCCCGCCGGACAGTAGCGGCTCTCGGGCCCGTCGTAGAGGGCGAGGTTCACCTTGATCGGTATTTCCGGGTCCCGCAACTTCAAGTGGCAAGGTTGGTTTTCCTCGTGGTTGGTGTTGGAAAGATATACCGACGAGAGCCGGTCGAAGGTGAGCACCCCGTCGGGTTTCGGATAGGCGATGGGCGCGACCTCGGTCTTCTTCTTCAGGGTCTCGTGGTCCGCACGGGGGTGGTGCAGGGTCCATGGTGCCTTTCCACGAAAGAGGAGCTGGTCGATTCCGAACATGAGGGAGCCGAAGTAGAGGCCTTTGGACATCCAAGGCTTGAAGTTGCGGGCGCGATAAAGCTCCTCGTACAGCCAGCTCGAGCGGAAGGCCTCGGTATAGGCGGTGAGCTCCACTCCGGCCCGGTCGGCCTTCAAGGCCTCGAAGGCCGCTTCCGCTGCCAACATCCCCGATTTGATGGCTGCGTGGCTGCCCTTGATGCGGGAGGCGACGAGAAAGCCAGCGTCGTCGCCGATCAGGGCGCCGCCTGGAAAAGTGAGCTTGGGCAGGGACTGGAGCCCGCCGGCGGCGAGGGCCCGGGCACCGTAGGCAACGCGCTTGCCGCCCTCTAGGAAACTGCGGATCGACGGATGGGTCTTCCAGCGTTGCATTTCCTCGAAGGGGGAGAGATAAGGGTTGGAGTAGGACAGACCCACCACCAGCCCCAGGGACACAAGCCGATCGGCGTCGTGGTACATCCAGGAGCCGCCGTAGGTGTTCGGGTCCAGAGGCCAGCCGGCGGTGTGTACCACGAGCCCCGGCTGGTGCCGCTCGGGCTGCACCTCCCAGAGCTCCTTGATGCCGAGGCCGTAGACCTGGGGGTCCCGGCCGGCTCGGAGTTGAAAACGCTCCTCGAGCTGCCGGCCCAGATGGCCACGGCAACCTTCGGCGAAGAAGGTATATTTGGCGTGAAGCTCGATGCCCGGCTGGTAGCGGGACGTGGGACGGCCTTCCCTGTCGACTCCCAGGTCGCCGGTCACGACGCCTTTGACCCAGCCCTCATCGTTATAGAGTACTTCGGCCGCGGCGAAGCCGGTGAAGATCTCGACCCCTAGGAATTGCGCTTCCCGGGCAAGCCAGCGGCACACGTTGCCCAGGCTTACCACGTAGTTGCCCTGGTTCTTGAAGCAGGCGGGCAGGAGGGCATCGGGGACCTGCAGAGAGCCTTTTTCCGAGAGAAAAAGGAAGCGCTCCTCGCTAACCGGTACCGAAAGCGGCGCACCCTTGTCTTTCCAGTCAGGAATCAGCTCGGTCAGGGCCCGGGGGTCCATCACTGCGCCGGAGAGAATGTGCGCCCCCACCTCCGAGCCCTTTTCCAGCACGCACACCGAGACTTCATGGCCGCGGGCCAGAGCGAGTTGCCTGAGGCGTATGGCTGCGGCGAGCCCGGCCGGTCCAGCGCCGACAATCACCACGTCATAGGAAAGGCGGTCGCGCTCGGGCATGGGGGAGAAAATTTCAAGTTGGAGTTCGGCGGCCCATTATAATTCAGCCTTCCCGGATTATTGGCCGACCGGCGCAGCTCATGGAAAAGAAACGCAAGCTCATCTACATCGAGCGCATCCCGATCCGCTGGGGCGACATGGATGCGTACGGACACGTGAACAATACCGTCTATTTCCGTTTCATGGAGCAGGCGAGGGTGGGATGGATGCAGGAGCTCGGCCTAGATCTGGTGGCGCCAGCGCAGGGACCGGTCATCGTCACCGCGAGCTGCGCCTTCCTCAAGCAGCTCGATTACCCGGGCACGGTGGAGGTGCGCATGTACGCGGGCGAGCTGGGCCGCTCCAGCCTGATGTCCTATTACGAGCTGCGCCGGGAGGGGGAGGAGGAATTATGCGCCACCGGGGAGGCGAAAATCGTCTGGGCGGACCAGCGGGTGAGAAAGTCCATTCCTATCCCGCCCTCCATCCGTCGCCTGCTGGAGGCTTGAGGCGCGGACCATCGGGCAGCCGGCGGGGGTGGGGTTCCTGCTGCTCAATTCCCGCTGTCTGTCCCGGCCCAGCTGCAGTCGAAAACCTTTCCCGTGACGCCCCGGCTGTCGGGACCCATGAGGTAAAGGTACCAGGGCATCAGGTCCCCCGGGCCGGGAAGCCGCCGGCGATCTTCCCCCGGATGGGTGGCCAGTCGCTGGGGCGAGCGCACCGGACCGGGGATCACCGCGTTGATCCTGAGCTGGGGATGGAGTTCCCACTCTTCCGCCTGGATCTTTACCAGGGCTTCCACGCCGGCCTTGGACACGGCGAACGCTCCCCAGTAGGCCTTCGGGCGGTGGCCGTGGGTCTCGGAGGTCATGATCACCGAAGCGTCGGGGGCGGCCTTGAGCAGGGGGGCGCAGGCCCGGGTAATGGCGGCCGCCGCCGCCAGGTTGATCCGCAGGTGCCTGAGCCAGTGCTCCAGGGACTGGAGCTCGAGGGGGGCTGGGCGGTAGCGTTCCGCGGCGTTATGCAGGATGCCGTCCAGCCGGCCGAGCTGGTCCCCGATGGCCTGGGCCATGGCCCGGAACTCGAGCTCGCTTGCGCTCATGAGGTCGAGGGTGAACAGGGCCGGTTTCGGGTAGCCGGCCTGCTGGATCTCGTCGTACAGGGCGTTCAGTGGCGCTTCCCTGCGGCCGTGGAGGATGACCGTGGCGCCATGGGCGGCGAAGGCCAGGGCAGCCGCCCGCCCGAGACCATGGGCGGCGCCGGTGACCAAGATGACCCGGTTTTGGAGCAAGTCGGCGCTGGGCTGGTAATTCACGGGAAACATCAAGGAAAGACGGTCAGGAAAAGTCAGCCGAAGTTCCAGGTTCGCCAGGCGATCCAAAACTTCTTCAGGGGCGTAAGATCGATAAGGGCCGTGAGCACCTGGGCGGGATCCCCGCGGATCTCGTCCAACAGTGCGCGGCCGATGGCCGCTAGGGCGAGGGCCGGTCGCTGGGCGCGGCGATCGACCAAGGGAAGCTCGCCCAGCGCTTGGGTGTAGAGCTGGTCGCAGCGCTCGATCTGACGGCTCAGGAATTGGCCGATGCCGGCTTTGGCCGGAGGGGAGGCGAGCTCCCGGATGCTGATGCCGTGATCCGCCAGCTCATCCTCCGGGAGGGTCAGGCGGCCCCGGCGCGCTGCCGCCCCCACGTCTAGCACCAAGTCGGTCAGCTGAAGGGCGAAGCCCAGGTCGTGGGCAAACTTGAGGGTGCGCGGATCCCGGTAGCCGTAGACCTCCGCCGCCAGGACGGCCGGGGTGCTGCCCACGCGGTGGCAGTAGCGTTGGAGCGCTTTGAAGTCGGGAAAGCCTGCGGCGAGCAACGCTGACTCTACGCCGTCGATAATCGCTTGGAAAGCTTCCTGGGGGAAGGCGTAGTGGGTCGCCACCTGCGCCAGGGCTTGGGCCACCGGGTGCTGGGGCTTGCCTTGGAACGCTTGCAGGGTTTCCATGCGCCACCAGGCAAGCCGTGCCCGGGCGACGTCCGGGTCGGAGCAATCCCGTACCGCCTCCTGGCTCTCCCGGACGAAGGCATAGATGGCGGTGGCCGCCCGGCGCTTTTCCGGGGCCAGGAAGCGCAGACTGTAGTACAGGGCCGAACCCGGCCGAGCGGCTTTTTGAGCGCAATACTCGTCCGGTGTCATCGGGCAGTGTTGGATGGGGGCCAGATGGGAATGGAAGTGAGCCTGGCGCACCCGGTCCGATCGCTCAAAGCACTTCGAGCAACGGCACCTAGCGGCCGGGCCGGCTGACAGTAAACATGTAATTATATTACAATTGTTCAACTGCGAAAGTGGCGGAACTGGTAGACGCACCAGACTTAGGATCTGGCGCCGAAAGGCGTGAGAGTTCGAATCTCTCCTTTCGCACCAAAAGGAACGATCGCAAGCGATTCCCCGGCTTGCCGGGGGATTGAGCTTTTTTTGTTTTTCCAACCCGGCTTGGAGCAAGGGGCGGCAGACAGGTGCCGGGTGCGCTGCCTCGCCGTGAACCCCGACAGAGGTGGATGTAAGCATGCAGATTCAGCTGGAGAACCTGGGGGCGCTGAAGCGCCGCCTGGACGTGACGCTGCCCCGGTCGCAGATCGAGGCGGAAGTGGAAAGCCGGCTCAAGCGTATCGCCCGCACCGCCAAGATGCACGGCTTTCGCCCGGGAAAGATCCCGCTCAAGGTGATCGCCCAGACCTATGGGGCCCAGGTGCGCCAGGAAGTGCTGGGGGACGCTGTGCAGAAAAGCTTCGCCGAGGCGGTGCGCAGCCGCAACCTCAGAGTGGCGGGCTTCCCCCAGTTCGAGCCCCAACCCTCCCCGGAAAGCGACGCCGATTTTCACTATAGCGCCGTCTTCGAGGTCTATCCGGAGGTGCAGCTTGGAGACCTGAGCAGCGTCACCATCGAGCGGCCAGTCCATGAAGTCACCGAGGCCGACGTGGACCATACCATCGAGGTCCTACGCAAGCAGAGGACGAGCTTTGTCCCGGTGGCGCGGGGAGCGGCCCAGGGCGACCGGCTCACCCTTGACTTCCAGGGAACCCTGGATGGACAACCCTTCGAAGGCGGTCAGGGCCAGGGGGTCACGGTGATTCTGGGCGAGGGGCGGCTGCTACCGGCATTCGAGGAAAAACTCCTCTCCATGAAGGCGGGGCAGACCCAGCGCTTCGAGGTGGAGTTTCCGGAAGACGCCCGCTGGAAGGAAGTCGCCGGAAAAACAGTCACTTTCGAGGTGAGCGTGCACGCCGTGGAAGAACCCCGGCTCCCTCCGCTGGACGCCGACTTCGCCAAGGCGCTGGGGGTCGCAGACGGCGATCTGGACAAGATGCGCTCGGAAATCCGGGCCAACGTGGAACGGGAAGTGAAGCAACGCCTCCAGGCGCGGCTCAAGGAGCGGGTGATGGAGGCCCTCCTTGCCGCTGCCAGCCTGGAGCTTCCCCAAGCCCTGGTACAGGCCGAACAGCACCGGCTGGCTGAGGCCGCCCGCCGGGACCTGGAGGGCCGGGGCGTGCGGGTGCAGGGCGCGCCCCTGCCTCTGGAGATGTTCGCCGAGCAGGCTGAGCGCCGGGTGAAGCTAGGCTTGATTCTTGCTGAGCTGGTCAAGCGCCACGGTCTCCACGCCCGGCCGGAGCAGGTGCGGGCCATCGTGGAGGATTTCGCCCAGAGCTACGAGCGTCCGGAAGAGGTGGTGAAGTGGTACTATTCCAAACCGGAACGATTGAACGATGCCGAGGCTTTGGCGCTCGAAGAAAATGTGGTCCGGTGGGTACTGGCCCAAGCGAAGGTAGTGGACCAACCGGTTAGCTTCGACGAACTGACGGGGAAGTGAGGGTATGTCGGACGTACGCGTAATGGAACCGCAAGCCCTGGGGCTGATCCCGATGGTCATCGAGACCAGCGGGCGGGGGGAGCGGGCC
>NZ_DAIRTR010000103.1:0-10719 GCF_036803785.1 Pelomicrobium sp.
CCTGCCGGGAGGGGCGGGGGATCCTTCCGGCTTGGGCCGGAAGAGCACCAGGATCCTGCCGATCCGCTGGACCAGATTGGCGCCCAGGGCAGCCTCCAGGGCTTGAGCCAAGGCGGCCCGCTCCTTCCGGTCTGCCGCGGTGAGGCGCACCTTGATGAGCCCGTGGCACGTGAGTTGCCGGTCGATTTCCGCCATCACGGCCGCCGACAGCCCGGCCTCGCCGGTGCGCACCACCGGCTTGAGCCTATGGGCTCGGGCCTTGAGAGAGCGCCGCTCAGCAGGGGTAAGCTCTGGCATGAGGCTTTTTTGATCAAGGTGTGCGATCTTAGCCCATGGCCCGCTCCAAGACCAGCAAGGCGTGGATGCAGGAGCATGTGTCCGACCCCTACGTGCGACGGGCCCGGGCTGAAGGCTATCGTTCGCGGGCGGCCTACAAGCTTCTGGAGCTCAATCGGCGCGACCACCTCCTAAGGCCCGGGCTCACGGTCGTGGACCTGGGGTCGGCCCCGGGGGGCTGGAGCCAGGTGGCGGCCGAGCAGGTGGGGGCTGCGGGCCGGGTACTGGCCGTGGACCGTTTGGAGATGGCCCCGATTCAGGGCGTGGCCTTCATCCTCGGGGATTTCCGCGACCAGGCCACCCTTGAGCGGCTTGCTGGCACCCTGGGCGAGCGTCGGGCGGATCTTGTGCTCTCGGATATGGCCCCCAACATAAGCGGTGTGCCCGAAGTAGATCAGGCTCGCAGCCTGGAGCTCGTTCAAGCGGTGGTGGAATTCTGCCAGGGCTATTTGAAACCGGGCGGCACCCTCCTAGTCAAAGTGTTTCAGGGGGCCGGGTTCGAGGAATTCGCGACGGGGTTGCGTAGGCGGTTTTTGAAAGTGGCCGTGCGCAAGCCCGGCGCGTCCCGCAGTCGCTCGCCGGAAGTCTATCTGCTGGCGAGCGGCTTTAGGGGACCCGCACGGGCCACGGAAGAGGGCGATTCGGTTTAGAATGTAACGGAGGGCCCGGGAAGGGTCCTTAAGCATCTTTCTTCAGGAGCAGCTTTGAATAACCTCGTTAAGAACATCGCTATCTGGCTGGTCATCGCTCTAGTGCTGATGACCGTGTTTAACCAGTTCAGCGCCCGCCAGCAGCCCCAGGCCCAAATGAACTACTCCCAGTTCATCGAGGAGGTGAAGGCGGGGCACATCGCCAAGGTGACCATCGAGGGGCGTACCCTCAAAGGGGTAAAGACCGACGGTAAGCGTTTCGTCACCTATTCCCCCTCGGATCCGTGGATGGTGAGCGATCTTCTCAAAAACGGCGTGATCATCGAGGCGAAGCCCGAGGAGGAGCCGTCCCTGCTCATGAACATCTTCGTCTCCTGGTTCCCCATGCTGCTGCTCATCGGCGTGTGGATCTTTTTTATGCGCCAGATGCAGGGCGGCGGCCGAGGCGGAGCGTTCTCTTTTGGCAAGAGCCGGGCGCGCATGCTGGACGAGTCCCAGAACACCGTCACCTTCGCTGATGTAGCGGGCTGTGAGGAAGCAAAGGAGGAAGTGGCGGAACTGGTGGAGTTCCTGCGCGATCCAGGTAAGTTCCAGAAGCTGGGTGGACGCATTCCCCGCGGGGTGCTCATGGTGGGTAATCCCGGCACCGGCAAGACCCTGCTTGCCAAGGCGATCGCCGGCGAGGCCAAAGTGCCCTTCTTCAGCATCTCGGGTTCCGACTTTGTCGAGATGTTCGTCGGCGTGGGCGCTGCCCGGGTGCGCGATATGTTCGAGCAGGCGAAGAAGCATGCTCCCTGCATCGTGTTCATCGACGAGATCGACGCGGTGGGGCGCCAGCGGGGTGCGGGCCTGGGCGGTGGCAACGACGAGCGGGAGCAGACCCTGAACCAGTTGCTGGTGGAGATGGACGGTTTCGAATCCACTTCCGGCGTGATCGTGATTGCGGCCACCAACCGACCCGACGTGCTGGATCCGGCGCTGCTCAGGCCCGGGCGCTTCGACCGGCAGGTGGTGGTGCCCTTGCCCGACATCCGCGGACGCGAGCAGATTCTGATGGTGCATATGCGCAAGGTGCCGGTGGCGCCGGACGTGCGTCCCGATGTGATCGCGCGGGGAACCCCGGGATTTTCCGGTGCTGATCTGGCCAACCTAGTAAACGAGGCAGCCCTCTTCGCGGCGCGGGCCAACAAACGGCTCGTGGACATGGAAGATTTCGAGCGGGCCAAGGACAAGATCATGATGGGCGCGGAACGTCGTTCCATGGTCATGCCCGAGCACGAGCGCAGGAACACCGCCTATCACGAGGCCGGCCATGCGGTGGTGGCCAAGCTGCTGCCCAAGACCGACCCGGTGCACAAGGTGACCATCATCCCCCGAGGCAGAGCCCTGGGGGTGACCATGCAGCTGCCGGAAGAAGACCGCTACAGCTATGACCGGGAGTACATCCTCAACAAGATCGCGGTGCTCTTCGGCGGGCGCATCGCCGAGGAAATCTTCATGAACCAGATGACCACGGGGGCGTCCGACGACTTCCGCAAGGCCACCGACATGGCCCGGCGCATGGTCACCGAGTGGGGCATGAGCGAGGTGATGGGTCCCATGGTATACGGCGAGAACGAGGGAGAAGTATTCCTTGGTCGTTCCATCACCACTCACAAAAACGTGTCCGAGGCCACCATGCAGAAGGTGGACCAGGAAATCCGGCGCATTATCGACCAGCAGTACGCCCTGGCGCGGCGGCTAATCGAGGAAAACCGGGACAAGGTGGAGCTGATGGCCAAGGCCCTCCTCGAGTGGGAAACCATCGACGCCGATCAGATCAACGACATCATGGAAGGCCGCCCGCCACGGCCGCCCAAGCCGGCCGTGGCCCCAGCGTCCGCGGGGGCCGCGGCCCACGACAACAAGCCCAGCGCTTCCCCCACCACCCGGCCGGCCCAGGAGGCTTGAGCGGGGAGAGGCGGCTGTCGGAGAGCAGGGAGGGTGGCATGAAGTCTCGCCTCCGGCCTGGTCTTCCCTTACTGTCCTTTCCCCGATGAACCGGTCTCTGCGCTGCGGCAGGTTCACGCTGGACCTTTCCCGCCCTCTGATCATGGGGGTGGTCAATGTCACCCCCGACTCCTTCTCCGACGGGGGGCTTTATCTCTCGGCCCAGGCCGCCATCGACCACGCCCGCCGGCTGGTGGAGGAAGGGGCCGACCTCCTGGACATCGGCGGAGAATCGTCCCGCCCAGGGGCCGAGCCGGTGCCGGTGGAAGAGGAGTTGCGGCGGGTGATGCCAGTGCTGGAGGCGGCGGTGACCCTGGGGGTGCCGGTGTCGGTGGACACCATGAAGCCCCAAGTAATGCGCGCCGCGATCGCTGCCGGTGCGGCCATGGTGAACGACATCATGGCGCTGCGGGCTCCAGGAGCGCTGGAGGCGGTGGCGGGAAGCGATGTGGCGGTATGCCTCATGCACATGCAGGGCGAGCCGCGCACCATGCAGGTAAATCCCGTCTACGGGGACGTGGTACGGGAGGTGCGCGACTTCCTAGCCGAACGGGTGGCGGCCGCTGAGAGGGCGGGCATCGATCGCAGCCGCCTCGTGGTGGATCCCGGCTTCGGTTTCGGCAAGGATCGCTCCCACAACCTGGCCCTCTTCCGCGACTTGCCCGTGTTCGCCGCCCTGGGGGTTGCGGTGCTGGTGGGGCTATCGCGCAAGTCGGTGCTGGGCAGGATCACCGGCCGGGACGTGAACGAGCGCCTCGCCGCGAGCCTCGCCGCCGCCGTGCTCGCGGTGGAGCGGGGCGCCCACATCGTGCGGGTCCATGATGTGGCCGCGACCCGGGATGCCCTGGCGGTCCTGACGGCCGTCGCCGGTACCACCTAAAAATACCCTCTAATGTTTTAAGGTTTTTTTACCTTTCCTTGTGCCCCTGAAGTAGGCGGTTCGCCGGAAAAGCCGGACGATTGTTCCCGGAAGGCGGGTGGGGTAGATTGATGCCGTTTGTCGGATCTGGGCGGCACGGCGTATGAAAAGAAAGTATTTCGGAACGGATGGAATACGGGGGCGGGTAGGAGAGGCCCCCATCACGCCCGACTTCGTGATGCGGCTGGGCTACGCGGCGGGTAAAACGCTGATCGCCCGCTCCTGCCTCCCCAAGGGGGAACGGCCGGCGGTGCTGATCGGCAAGGACACCCGCATCTCCGGCTATATGCTGGAGGCTGCCCTGGAGGCGGGCTTTTCCGCCGCAGGGGTGGACGTCATGCTCTCCGGACCCATGCCTACGCCGGCCGTAGCCTACCTCACCCGGGCCTTGCGCCTGCAGGCAGGGGTGGTGATCAGCGCTTCCCACAATCCTTACGATGACAACGGCATTAAGTTCTTCTCGGCCGATGGCTTCAAGCTCGCCGACGAGACGGAAGAAGCGATCGAAGCTGCCCTGGAAGAACCCATGGTCACCATGCCTTCCGCGGGTCTGGGAAGAGCGCGACGAGTAAACGACGCCCCCGGGCGTTACATCGAGTTTTGCAAAAGCACCTTTCCCAGCCGGCTCGACTTGCGGGGCATGCGGCTGGTGGTCGATTGCGCCCACGGGGCGACTTACCATGTTGCTCCCCATGTGTTCCATGAGCTCGGGGCGGACGTGGTGACCATCGGCGCCGAGCCCGACGGGTTGAACATCAATCGGGACGCTGGGGCGTTGTATCCCCAAGGACTTCAACAGGCGATTCGCGCGCAGGGGGCGGACCTGGGGATCGCGTTCGACGGAGACGGGGACCGGGTGGTGATGGCGGACGCGGAAGGGCGGCTTTACGATGGAGACCAGCTCCTCTACGTGATCGCCCTGTTACGCCGAGAGCTGGGAAACCTGAACGGGGGAGTGGCGGGCACCCTCATGACCAACTACGCCCTGGAGCGGGCCTTTGCTGAGCGGGGTGTCCCCTTCAAGCGGGCGAAGGTGGGGGACCGCTATGTGCTGGAGCTTTTGCTGCAGGAAGGATGGGAGTTGGGGGGTGAGAATTCCGGTCACATCATCTGCCTGGACAGGCATACCACTGGCGATGGCGTCGTCTCGGCCCTGCAAGTGCTCCATGCCATTCGCGGGCGGGGGGAGAGCCTGGCCGAGTTGACCCGGGAGCTTACCCTCTATCCCCAAGTCCTGGTCAACGTACGAGTGGAGCGCGGGTTCGATTTCCGCAACCACGCCGGAGTCCAGTCGGCGGTGAGGGAAACCGAGCGGCTTTTGAACGGGGACGGCCGGGTGCTGCTGCGAGCCTCCGGCACTGAGCCCGTCATCCGGGTGATGGTGGAGGGCCGCTCTCGGGAGCAGGTGACCCGGCTCGCCCAGAACCTGGCCGATGCAGTGCGGGAAGCGGCAGGCTGAACCCAACCATAAAATACGCTCGAATTCACTCGCTTATCTATATCCCGGGCGTTGGATGCCGGGAGCTCTCTTTCGTCACGAAACTGTAACCGAGCGGGGGTAGGATTTCGCCTGCATGCTTACGTAACTAGATGAGGAGAACGATTCATGCGCCTAGCGACTGGTTGTAAATGGCTCGGGGCAGTGGCATTTCTGGCGGGCTCCCTCGGCTCGGTGCCACTTTCCCACGCCGACATTGTAAAGATTGACGGCTCCAGCACGGTTTACCCCATCACGGAGGCAGTAGCCGAAGAATTCCAGAAGGCCACCAAAGGCAAGTACAAAGTGACCGTCGGCATCTCCGGTACTGGCGGCGGTTTCAAGAAATTCTGCCGCGGAGAAACCGACATCTCGAACGCCTCCCGTCCCATTCTTAAAAAGGAGATGGAGGATTGCCAAAAGGCTGGCATTCGCTACATCGAGCTACCAGTTGCTTTCGATGCCCTCACGGTAATCATCAACCCGAAAAACACCTGGGCTGAGGAGTTGACCGTGGCGGAGCTGAGGAAGATGTATCACCCGGATTCCCAGGGCAAGGTCACCAACTGGAAGCAGATTCGCGAGGGTTTTCCCGACGCGCCGCTCAAGCTCGCCGGCGCCGGGGCCGACTCCGGCACCTTCGACTACTTCACCGAGGCAGTCAACGGAAAAGCCAAGGCAAGCCGGGGTGATTACCTGGCGACGGAAGACGACAACGTGACGGTGCAGTTCGTCAGCCGCGACGTGAACGCCATCGGCTACTTGGGACTTGCCTACTACGTGGAGAACAAGGACAAGCTGAAAGCGGTCAAGATCAAGGTGGATGAAAAGAGCCCCGCGGTTGCTCCCTCCATCGAGACGGTCAACAAGGGCACTTATCAGCCCCTGTCCCGTCCGATCTTCATCTACGTGAGCGAGAAATCGTTGGCGAGGCCCGAGGTTCGGCAATTCGTCGAGTTCTACCTGACCCACGCAGGCAAGCTTGCCAAGGAAGTGGGTTATGTCGATCTTCCCAAGGCAGCCTATGAGCTCGCCATGCAAAACTTCAAGAACAGGAAGTTCGGAACTGCGTTCGGCGGAGAGGCCGAAGTTGGCGTGGCAGTAGAGGAGCTTCTCAAGCGCGAAGCCAAGCTATAACTGCCAGCCAGGAAAAGCCGGGGGAGCATCCCCCGGCTTTTTACTACCCCGCACCGTCTGTCATAATTACGGCCTGCCTTTCCGTCGTCTTATGAGCACTGTGGCTCCTGCGACCCCAGAACAAGCGGCGGCTGCCCAAGCAACCAATCGCCTGCTACACCGGCGCTTCCGAAACCTCAAGGAGCGGGCCATCGAATTCGCCCTGTTCCTGGCGGCGTTCTCTGCCGTCGCGACCACCGTTGCCATCGTGGTCATCTTGGTCTACGAATCAATCGGCTTCTTCGAGCAGGTCTCCCTCGTCGAATTCCTCACTGATACCCAGTGGACACCGCTTTTTACCGAGAAGCATTTCGGGATCCTCCCTTTGCTTTCCGGGACTGTGGTAGTGGCGGGTGTGGCCTTGGCGGTGGCGCTCCCCCTGGGGATCGTGATCGCTTTATATTTGAGCGAGTTCGCGCCCCATTCCGTGCGAGAGGTGGTAAAGCCTTTTCTCGAAATGCTCGAGGGTGTGCCCACCGTGGTCTTCGGCTATTTTGCCCTGCTGTTCGTCACACCCCTGTTGCAGAAGTTTATCCCCGACTTGCAGGGGTTTAACATGCTCGGTCCCGGCATCGTCGTCGGGATCATGATCATCCCCTACGTCTCCTCGGTATCCGAAGATGCGATGCGGGCCGTGCCCATGGCCATGCGTGAAGGTAGCTTCGCCATGGGAGCGACCCGATTACAAACGGCTTTGCGGGTGGTGCTGCCGGCAGCGACCTCTGGGGTGGTTGCGGCGTTCGTGCTCGGCATATCGCGGGCAATCGGAGAGACCATGGTGGTGGCCATCGCCGCCGGGCAGCAGCCCAACTTCACCTGGAATCCGATGGAGCCAGCGGCGACGCTGACCGCCTACATCGTGCAGGTGAGCCTTGGCGATTTGCCCCACGGCTCGCTCGAGTACCAGACCATCTTCGCCGCGGGCTTGACGTTGATCATGCTGACCCTCGGATTCAACGTGCTCGGACATCTCTTGCGCCAACGTTTCCGCGAGGCTTACTGATGGCATATCCGCACCCGCGAGACTTAGAAGCGATCCGCCGGATGATTGGCCGTCGCAAGCTGGGGGATCACCTGTTTGTGCTGCTTGGGATCTTGGCCACCATGGTGGGTGTGGTGACTTTGCTGGCACTGTTCGTTGATCTGCTGATCGACGGGGTGCCCAGGATCTCCTGGGAATTCCTTACCAGCTTTCCGTCGCGCCGGGCCGAACAGGCGGGTATCCTCTCGGCGTGGGTTGGCACTGCCCTGGTGATGCTGGTCACTCTTTTTGCCGCCGTTCCCCTCGGCGTCGCGGCGGGAATCTATCTAGAGGAGTACGCCCCCAAGAACTGGATCACGACCCTGATCGAAATTAACGTGACCAATCTGGCCGGGGTTCCTTCTATCGTCTACGGCTTGCTCGCGTTGGGGCTGTTCGTCTACGCGCTGGGATTCGGACAGAGTATCCTGTCCGCGGGACTGACCCTCGCGCTCTTGATCCTCCCGGTGGTCATCGTGGCCACACGGGAAGCAATCCGCTCCGTCCCGCAAGCCATCCGCGAGGCAGCCTATGCGGTGGGCGCCACCAAGTGGCAGGTGGTATCGGATCACGTGCTGCCGTATTCGTCGGCAGGTATCCTGACCGGCGTGATCATCGGGCTCGCCCGGGCGATCGGGGAGACCGCGCCGGTCATCACCATCGGCGCCTTGACCTTCATCGCCTTCCTGCCGCCCGCGCCCATCTCCAGCGCTCCCCCGTTCGTCAACTTCGAGTGGCTGTTCTCCCCGTTCACTCTCCTTCCGATCCAGATGTTTAACTGGGTGACGAGGCCAGAATCCGCGTTTCAGGTGAATGCGGCAGCGGCCGGTGTCGTGCTCATCGTCATGACTTTGCTCATGAACGCCTTGGCGATCTATCTACGCTACCGGATACGCCAGAAGATTAAATGGTAAGGAGGAGAAACGCCTCGATGACGGTCATGACCCCGCCCCCTGCCGGCACGCCGATCAAGGCTGAGGTGCGCAATTTCAATTTCTATTACGGCACCTATCATGCTCTCAAGAACATCAACATGCCGATTGCCGAGCATCAGATTACGGCACTCATCGGCCCCTCGGGCTGTGGCAAGTCCACTTTCCTGAGGTCGTTCAATCGTATGCACGATCTCTATCCGGGAAACCGGTACGAAGGCGAGATCCATCTGCGGCCGGACAACGTGAATATCTTGAGCCCTAGGGTGGATCCCATCGAAGTACGGATGCGCATCAGCATGGTGTTCCAGAAGCCTAATCCCTTTCCTAAGTCGATCTACGAAAACGTCGCCTATGGACTGAGGGTGAGGGGCGTGCGCCAGAAGGCGGTACTGGACGAGAAGGTGGAAGAGGCGCTGCGCAGTGCAGCGCTGTGGGAAGAGGTCAAGGATCGCCTGAATGATTTAGCGTTCAACCTTTCGGGCGGCCAGCAACAGCGGCTGTGCATTGCCCGGGCCCTGGCCACGGATCCCGAGCTACTTCTGTTCGACGAGCCCACGTCCGCTTTGGACCCCATTGCCACGGCCAGCATCGAAGAGCTGACTGCAGAGCTCAAGAAAAAGGTCACGATCCTCATCGTCACGCATAACATGCAGCAGGCGGCCCGCATCTCCGATTACACCGCCTACATGTATTTGGGCGAGCTGATCGAGTTCGGCCCGACTGACGAGCTGTTCATCAAGCCCAAGAACAAGCAGACCGAGGATTACATCACGGGGCGGTTCGGCTAAAGCGCCGAGCCACGGCCGCAACCCCCTGATATTTCCTCTGGCACCCCCGAGCGACGGGGCGAGAACCCACCTCGCCATGGCCTGATCCCATTGGAGCCGTCTCCTTCTCTCGAGGTCCCTAGAAGGGTCTTCACGGCATTTTGGTTGACCCTATCTAGCTGAGCAGGTAACATTTCTTAGTTTTGAGGGACGGGTCTGGATGCGCCGAAAGCTCGTTGCAGGCAATTGGAAAATGCACGGAAGCCTGGCCGAGAACCGGGCGCTGTTGGCAGCCCTCGTGCCCGCGACGCGGGGGCTTGACCGGGTGGACGTGGCCGTGTGTGTTCCGTTCCCTTACCTCCAGCAGGCCCAAGAGCTGCTGTCCGGCACCCACATGCTGTGGGGGGCACAGGATGCTAGCCGGCACGCGAAGGGGGCCTTCACCGGCGAGGTCTCGGCCCAGATGATTGCCGAATTCGGCGCCCGCTATGTGATCGTCGGCCACTCGGAGCGCCGCAGCTATCATGGTGAATCGGACGCGCTGGTGGCGGCCAAGTGCCAGGCGGTGCTGAACGCCGGGTTGACCCCCATCGTATGCCTGGGAGAGCGGCTGGAGGAGCGGGAGCGGGGCGAGACCGAAGCGGTGGTGGCCCGCCAGCTTGAGGCGGTGATGGACAGCCTGGGCGTTGCTGCCTTGAGCGGTTGCGTTCTCGCCTACGAACCCGTGTGGGCGATTGGCACCGGCAGGACGGCGACGCCCGACCAAGCCCAGGAGGTCCACGCCTACCTGCGCCGCCGGGTGGCGGAGCGCGACGGTGCGGTGGCCGCTCGCCTCACCCTTTTGTACGGCGGCAGCGTCAAGGGCTCGAACGCCCAGGCCCTGTTCTCCATGCCGGACATTGACGGGGGGCTGATCGGCGGCGCCTCCCTGGTGAGCGAGGAGTTCATCGCCATCTGCCGCGCCGCCCAGGCGTAGACGAGGCAAAGCGTGCGAATCTTGATCCTGGTCATTCACGTGCTCGCTGCTGCGGGTATCATCGGGCTGGTTTTGCTCCAGCACGGCAAGGGCGCCGACGTGGGGGCGGCATTTGGCAGCGGCGCCTCGGGTAGTCTATTCGGCGCGACTGGCTCGGCCAATTTCTTGAGCCGCACTACAGCGCTCTTGGCGGTGGTGTTTTTTCTGACCAGTATGGGTCTTGCTTATCTGAGCGGTCAGAAGGCCGAGCGTCAGGGTGTCATGGCCAACCAGCCGGTGCAGAGCAAGCCGGTGGCGCCGCCCGCTGAGGTCCCGGCGCCGGGTTCGGAGGCCTCTAAGGCGAAGGAGATACCGAAATAGGGGTTGCGGGTGGCGGTGCCCGAGGCCGGGATTCCTGACCTGGGCGGGCCATCCGACCTACGTAATAACGATGCCGCCGACGTGGTGAAATTGGTAGACACGCCGTCTTGAGG
>NZ_DAIRTR010000104.1:0-10703 GCF_036803785.1 Pelomicrobium sp.
CCCCCGCCCTGGAGCCCTCCGACCCGCGCCATCCCGGCCGCGATCGGCGTTACCGGGAGCTCAGCCCGGAGGAACTGCCTCTGGGCGAGTCCCTCAAGGACACCGTCGACCGATTCCTGCCCTACTGGACCGCAACCATCGCCCCTGCTGTCCGGCAGGGCTCCCGCGTGCTCATCGTGGCTCACGGCAATTCCCTGCGCGCCTTGGTCAAATACCTGGACCGGGTGAGCGACCAGGACATCGTGGGTCTCAACATTCCCACCGGTATCCCCCTGGTCTACGAGCTGGATTCGAACCTCGAGCCCCTGCGCCACTATTACCTTGGTGACCCGCAAACCGTGGCTCAGGCCGCCCAAGCAGTGGCCAACCAGGGCCGAGCCCGCTGAACGGCGGCCGCTCCAGGTGCAACGCTTCCTCGCTGTGGCGCTCGCGGGGTGCGTCGCTTTTTCAGCCCAGGCCGCGCCGACGAAGGACGAGCTCGGACAGCTGCGCCAGCGCTTGCAAGCGCTGCGCCAGGAGCTGGAGAAGAACGAAGGTTCCAGGAGCGAGGCCGCCGACGCCCTGCGCAGCGCCGAACGAGCAATTAGCGAAGCCACCCGGAAGCTGGCGGCGCTGGCGGCGCGGGAGCGGGAGATCGATGCCCGGCTCGCCGCCCTAGACGAAGAAGCCCGCCGGGTCAAGCAGGCCGTCCGGGGACAACGGGAGATCATCGGCCGGCTTCTGCGGGAACAGTACCGGGCCGGCCCGCAGGAAAGCTTACGTCTGCTTCTCAACAGCGAAGACCCTAACCAGATCGCCCGCCACCTCCACTACCTCACCTATCTCGCCCGTGCCCGAACTGAACGGGTCCGGGTGCTGAAGGAAGACCTGGACCGGCTGGCTCGCCTGCAGGGGGAGGCGCAAGCGGAGCGCGACCACCTGGCTCGGGTGCTGGCGGAGCAGACGGCCGAGCGCGAGCGGCTGGAAAAAGAGCGGGAAGAACGTAAAGCAATCCTCGCCCAGCTTGCCGAGAAAATCCAGGAACAGCGCCGGCAGATCGACACCCTCAAGCGGGACGAGGCGCGACTCTCCCGACTGGTGCAGCGGCTGGGCAAGGCGCTTGCGGAGCGCAAGCCGCCTGCCCTGCGTAATCAAGCCACCCCCGATGCTTCCCTGGACGGCCGGGCCTTCGCGGAGCTCAAGGGGCGACTGCGGCTTCCCGTTCCGGGGGAACTCGCCCATCGCTTCGGTAGCCCAAGGGAAGGCGGACTCACCTGGAAGGGCTTGTTCATCCGGACGCAGCCCGGGCAACCGGTGAAGGCCATCGCCGCCGGCACGGTGGTGTTCGCCGATTGGTTGCGGGGTTTCGGGAATTTGCTGATACTGGACCATGGGCGGGGCTTCATGAGCCTTTATGGATTCAACGAAGCCCTGCTGCGGGAAGTGGGCGAGCAGGTAAAAGGGGGGGAGTTGATCGCCCAAGCCGGTAACACCGGCGGCCATTCGGAAACGGGGCTATACTTTGAGATTCGACACGAGGGGAAACCGCTCGATCCGTTGGAATGGGTGACGCTACATTGACCGAGCGGGCGCTTCTTCTTGGGGGTGGCGGGCACGGAAGGCGTCGCGTGCCGCTGCGAGGAGTTGGAGTAACCGGTAATGCGTAGCAAATTGCACCAAATCGTCCTGGTTCTGGCAGGAGTGGTGACGGGCATTTTCTTAAGCCTGCACTTCTCGGCCGTGGCCAACAAAGACGCCTTGACTCCCCTGCCGGTGGAGGAGTTGCGCGCCTTCGCCGAGGTCTATGGCCGCATCAAGAGTGACTACGTGGAGCCGGTGGACGACAAGAAGCTCATCACCGAGGCCATCAACGGCATGCTGACGGGTCTGGACCCCCATTCTGCCTATCTGGACCAAGAGGCGTACAAGGAGCTTCAGGTCGGCACCCAGGGCGAGTTCGGCGGCCTCGGGATCGAGGTCGGAATGGAGGACGGCTTCGTGAAGGTCATCTCTCCTATCGAGGACACACCGGCCCACCGGGCGGGCCTGAAGGCGGGTGACCTGATCATCAAACTGGACGATACCTCGGTGAAGGGCATGTCCCTCAACGAGGCGGTTAAGCGCATGCGCGGCAAGCCCAACACCCAGATCACCCTCACGGTGCTGCGCAAGGGGGAAGCCAAGCCCTTCGTGGTGACCATCACCCGGGCCATCATCAAGATCCAGAGCGTCAAATCTAAGCTGATCGAGCCGGACTATGGCTATATCCGCATCACCCAGTTCCAAGAGCACACCGGAGAAAACCTGGTGAAGGCCGTGCAGAACCTGTACAAGCAGAATGAGCGGGATCTCAAGGGGCTGGTGCTCGATCTGCGCAACGACCCCGGAGGGCTTCTGAACGGGGCCGTCGCAGTGGCGGCGGCATTCCTGCCCAAGGACGTACTGGTAGTCTATACGGACGGGCGCACCGCAGACGCCAAGATGCGCCTTACCGCCAGCGCCGAAAATTATCTGCGGGGACCCTACCGCCGGGATTACCTCAAGGACTTGCCGACCCAGGTCAAATCCGTGCCCATGGTGGTTCTGGTGAACGGGGGTACCGCCTCGGCCTCGGAAATCGTGGCCGGTGCCCTGCAGGACCACAAGCGGGCCGTGGTCATGGGCACCCCCACGTTCGGCAAAGGCTCGGTCCAGACTATTCTGCCCCTGGGCAACAACACGGCCATCAAGCTCACCACCGCCCGCTACTACACGCCGAGCGGTCGCTCGATCCAGGCGAAGGGCATCGAGCCCGATATCTTGGTGGAGGATCCAGCCAGCTCAGATTTCGAGGCCCTGCGGCTGCGGGAAGCCGACCTGGAGCGACACTTGTCCAACGGCCAGGACGAAGGCAAGAAGGATAAGCCGAGCCCGGCGGGCAAGGAACCCGCCGCCAGCCCGCAAAGCGACAAACCAAAGGACGGGGCACCGGATAGCGCGGAGCGGCGCAAGCCCACGGAGTTCGGCTCCAAGGACGACTACCAGCTCACCCAGGCCCTCAACCTCCTCAAGGGGCTTAACATCATCGCCAAGTAGCAGCCCGGGCGGGTGACCCCGCGTCCAGTTTGGCGCTACCATGGGAGTGGCACCCTTCGCCCGTGGCCGGCGGGGTGTCCGCACCCATGGTGCCCGACGACCGTCACAAGCAACGGCTTCTCGTGTTCCATCCCTTGCCGCCCGGCCAGGCACAAGCGGCTGCCGCCTTGCTCGGCCGCATCCACGGGTTGAAGGTACGCTGTGAGCCCGATGGGCTGTCGCTGCAGGTGGAGTACGATCTGCCCGAATTCACCCTCCAGGGTATTGAAGAAGCCTTGATTGGTCACGGCTTCCACCTGGACGGTTCCCTTCTCTCACGGTTGCGGCGGGCCCTCATCCACTACTGCGAGCAAGTACAGTGCGAAAACCAAGCCGCAGAGGGGGAGCGCTGCCAAAAATGCCGCGCCATCTGGGTGCAGGCCTACGAACATCACCCCCACGGCGATGCGGACGAGACACCGGAGGAATGGCGAGCGTATCGATGACAGGACTGAAACGGTTCAAAATAAACCCCTTGCATGCCACAGCACGGGCCAAGGCGGCGCACCCTGTCCGCTGCGACGCACAGGCACACCCATGAACGATCAGCAGCTTCTCCGCTACAGCCGGCACATCCTGCTGCCCGAGATCGGTATCGAGGGTCAGGAACGCATCCTTGCCGCCCATGCCCTGGTGATCGGCGCCGGCGGCCTAGGTTCCCCCGTGGCCCTGTACCTCGCCTCCGCGGGCATCGGTACCCTCACCCTGTGCGACGGCGACCAGGTGGACCTCACCAACCTCCAACGCCAGATTGTGCACCGGAGCGACGCCCTGGGACAGCCCAAAGTGGAGTCGGCCCGGCGCACCCTCGCTGCCATCAACCCGGAAGTGCGGGTCGAGCCCGTGGCCCAGCGCCTCGATGGCGAGGCGATCGACCGGCTCGTAGAGAAGGCCCATGTGGTGGTGGACTGCAGCGACAATTTTGCCACGCGACACGCCATCAACCGGGCATGCGTGGCCCACCGCCGCCCTTTGGTCTCAGGAGCTGGGGTGCGCTTCGATGGTCAGGTGGCAGTGTTCGACCTGCGCCACGCGGACAGCCCCTGCTACCACTGCCTGTTCCCGGAGGAGGCAGAAGCGGAGGAAACCCGCTGTGCGGTGATGGGGGTATTCGCGCCGCTGGTGGGCATCATCGGTGCAGTGCAAGCGGCCGAAGCGCTCAAGCTGGTGGCGGGCGTAGGCGAGCCCCTCGCCGGCCGGCTCCTGCTGCTTGACGCCCTCGCCATGGAGTGGCGCGAGGTCAAACTCAGAAAAGATCCTCGCTGTCCCGTGTGCAACCGGCAGCCCGCCGCAGCCCTTGTGTAGGCCGGCTGCTCATCGGTCCCCCAGCAGCTCGGCGCGCTGGCCGCTCCAGTATTCCATCGGATCACGCTTGAAACCGCTCTTGGCGTACTGGTGCCAGCGGCCTACCACGTAGCTCATGATCAGGTTGGCCCGGGCGGTGGGATCGGCCGTGCCGTCGATCTCCCCCTGACCAACGGCAAAACGCAGCGCCTGCCTCAGGCTCGCCTCCAGGCGGTCATGGAGCTGATTAACTCGGCCCTGGAGCCGACCGTCCTCATAGACCAGGGCATCGCCAATCAATACTCGCGTCATCCCCGGGTTCTGGCGCGCGAAACCGAGCAGCAGGGAGACCATGCTCTCCAGCTGGCGTTTTCCGCTGGGCTCCTCCGTGGTGATCTTGTTCACCAGCCCGAACAGGGTCTGCTCGATGAACTCGATCAGGCCTTCGTACATCTGGGCCTTGCTGGCGAAGTGCCGGTAAAGGGCAGCCTCGGACACCTTAAGCCGGGCTGCCAGCGCCGCCGTGGTAATCTTCTCCCCCCGTGGTTCCTCCAGCATCTGGGCCAGAGCTCGTAGAATTTGCAACCTTCTTTCGCCGGGCCTCGCTGGCATCATCGCCTCCCCCGTGCCGCGCCGCTCCCCGTCCGTTATATCAGCAAGTGCAGCCTGCGCGGAAGCTCCGGCAGGGAGTCGATCTTGACATCGACGTACCGGGGCAGCCGCCTGGAGCGGGTCACCCACACCGTGCGCATTCCTAGCCTTTTTGCGGTACGCAAGTTCTGTGGGGTGTCGTCCACCATGATGCAGCGCCGCGGCGACAGCCGATACCGGTCGAGAAGCCGGCGGAAGCCGTAGACGTCCGGCTTGGGACGAAACCGGGTATGCTCGATGGAGAACACATCGTCGAAGTACCGCCCGATGTCCAGGAGCCGTACCACTGCCCGTGCGTAGTGTGCCGGCGCATTGGAAAAAACGATCTTGCGACCGGGCAGGCGCCGCAGAACGCCGTGCAGGTTCGGCGCCCGGCGCAGCATCCGCTCGAGTTCCGGGAACTGATGGGTATGCCACAGGAAATGGCGCGGGTCGGTGCCGTGGTGGCGCATGAGTCCTAACAGGGTCGCCCCGTAGCGCTTCCAGTAAGCAACGCGTAGGGCCTGGGCGGCTTCCCGGTCGAGATCGAGATGGGCCTGCAGGTAGGCCGTCATGCTGCGGCTCAAATGGGGAAAGATGTGGGGCGAAGCGTCATGGAGGGTGTTGTCCAGGTCGAAGATCCAGGTGAAGCCCCGCATCGCCAACTGAACTGCCGGCCCGCGTGTTCCTGGGCGGCGCCTAGCGAGCCTTGATCAGGGTGCCAACCCCTTCGTCCGTCAGCACCTCGAGGAGCACGGCGTGCTCCACCCGCCCGTCGATGATATGTACTGATTTGACACCGCTGCGCGCCGCGTCCAGGGCCGCGGCGATCTTGGGCAGCATGCCGCCCGAAAGCGTGCCATCGGCGACCAGGGCATCCACCTCTTTGGGAGTGAGCCCGGTGAGGAGCCTGCCGTGCTTGTCCAGCACACCTGGGGTGTTGGTGAGCAAGATCAGCTTTTCGGCGCGCAACACCTCCGCCAGCTTGCCGGCCACCACATCGGCATTGATGTTGTATGCTTCGCCCTCGGCGCCGACCCCGATCGGGGCAATGACCGGAATGAAGTCGCCCTGGTCGAGAAAAGCAATCAGGCTCGGATCGACGCTCACGATCTCGCCTACTTGGCCGATGTCGATCGACTCCTCGGCGTTGTCGCGGTTCGGCATGAGGAGCTTGCGGGCGCGGATGAAGGCTCCGTCCTTGCCCGTGAGCCCCACCGCCTTGCCGCCGTGCTGATTGATGCGGTTGACGATTTCCTTGTTCACCAGCCCGCCCAGCACCATCTCCACCAGATCCATGGTTTCCCGGTCGGTCACGCGCATGCCCTGGACGAATCGCCCTTGCTTGCCCACCCGGGCGAGTAGCTCGTCGATCTGGGGTCCACCGCCGTGCACCACCACCGGGTTCATGCCCACCAGCTTGAGCAGCACCACGTCTCGGGCGAAACCGTTTTTCAGGTTCTCGTCGATCATGGCGTTGCCGCCGTACTTGATGACGATGGTCTTGCCATGGAAGCGCCGGATGTAGGGCAGCGCTTCAGCGAGAACCCGCGCTTTTTCGCGGGCGCTGGCAGGCGTCAGGCTCATGGGGGCAAGGTCGGGGAAATGGGCTCGCAGCGCAGGGAAAACCTGTCTTTATTCTACACCGCCGCCGGACCACGCGCGGGGGTGCCGCCAGCGCGTGGCCCGTGCCCCACGCCTCTTGGAATCCCGCTACGAGATGGTCAGCCGGCGGCCGCTGGAGGCTGTGCGCTTGGGCAGGGTAAGCTCCAGCACGCCGTCGACGAAGCGGGCACTCGCCGCCGCCTCGTCCACTTCCTGTCCGAGGGAAAAGGCGCGGAAGAGCTTCCCGTAGTAACGCTCTCGGCGCAACACTTTCTCGTTCTGCTTTTCCTCGCCGTTTTTCTTCACTTCCGCGGCGATGGCCACCTGATTACCGTTGATAGTGACCTGGATGTCGTCTTTTTTGACGCCCGGCAGCTCCGCCAGCACGGTATACTTCTGCTCGTCTTCCTTGACGTCCATCCTGAAACGAGCGGGCTCACGGCTCTCCAGGCTCATCGGCCGGATGAAAAATCCCTGCAGCAGGTCGTCCAGTTCTCCAAAAGGGTCAAAGCGGGTGATGTTGGCCATGGGTGCCTCCGTCGGTGCGGGTGGATAGATGGTCATCTGCTTATCTAAATATGCGCTGGATCGCCTGTTTCAAGGCCGTTTCGAAAAAAGCCGCGGTGGCGCACCGGTCCTGAAACCTTTGCCGCCGGGGTGCGGTCTGTGGAAAAAGCGCACGTCTCTCGGCAGCCATGTCTAGGGCCGTTCGCTTCAAGCCGGTATAATATATTTTTTTACCCATGGCACGCCTCCTTACCGCCCTTCTTCTCACCAGCTTTTTCCTCCACGCCCAAGCCCAGACGCCCGGGGCGCCCAAGGCGCCACCCGTGGCAGCCAAGGCGTGGGTGCTCATAGACTTTTATACCGGCCAAGTGATCGCCGGGGAAAACATGCATGAGCGCATGGAGCCAGCCTCCTTGACCAAGCTCATGACCGCTTACCTCACCTTCTCGGCGCTCGAGCAAAAACAATTGCGCCTCGACCAGACGGTCGCGGTATCGCGAAAGGCCTGGCGCGCCGAAGGCTCCCGCATGTTCATCGAGCCCGGCAAGCCGGTGACGGTGGAGGAACTGTTGAAGGGTATGATCGTGCAATCCGGCAACGACGCCTCCATCGCCCTGGCCGAGGCCGTCGCCGGTTCCGAAGAGGTCTTCGCCCAAATGATGAACCGGGAAGCGGCGCGGCTCGGCCTCAAGAACACCCACTTCGTCAATGCCACTGGGCTGCCCGACCCCCAGCAATATTCCACGGCCTACGATGTCGCCCTGCTGGCAGCCGCGTTGATCCGTGATTTCCCGGATTTCTATACGCTCTATTCGCAAAAGGAGTACACCTATAACAACATCCGGCAGGCCAATCGTAATCGTCTGCTTTGGACCGACCCCTACGTGGACGGAGTCAAGACCGGCCATACAGAGGCCGCCGGGTATTGCCTGGTCGCCTCCACCCGCCGGGACGGCCGGCGCCTGATTTCGGTGGTCATGGGAACGAGTTCCGAGACCGCCCGGGCAGTGGAAAGTCAGAAGCTGCTCAACTGGGGATTGCAATTCTTCGACACGGTGCGGGTGTACCAGAAAGGGCAAGAGGTGGCGGTGCTGCCGGTCTGGAAAGGCAAGGAAAACTCCGTCAAGGTGGGCTTTCAGAACGACCTCTACCTGACCCTTCCCAAGGGCCAGGCAGAGCGGATCAAGGCCGCCCTGGAGCGGCAGGAGCCTTTGATCGCCCCGGTGGCCGCGGGCCAGAAGGTGGGAATCCTGCGCCTCACGGTGGATGGCCAGCCCTTGGGAGAGTATCCGGTGGTAGCCTTGCAGAACGTTCCGGTGGCCAACGTCTTCGGCCGCGCATGGGACAGCCTGAAGCTCTTGTTCAACTGAGACGTGCCATGATCTATCTGAACGGCCAGTTCATGCCCCTGGAAGAGGCGCGCATCCCAGTCCTGGACCGCGGCTTCATCTTCGGCGACGGAGTCTACGAGCTGATCCCGGTCTATTCCCGCCATCCTTTTCGCCTGACCGAGCACTTGCAACGGCTCGATGCGAGCCTGAAGGAAATCCGGCTGCCCAATCCCCATACCGTCGACGAATGGGCGCGCCTCGTGCGAGAAGTCATCGCCCGCAACCCCTGGGAAGATCAGAGCGTGTACCTGCAGGTAACCCGAGGTGTGGCCCCGCGCGACCACGCTTTCCCCGTGGGCGCCGATCCCACCGTCTTCCTCATGGCGAACCCCCTGTCCACCCCGCCGCAGGAGCAGGTGGAAAAAGGGGTCGTCTGCGTCACCGCTGCCGACAACCGCTGGCTCCGGTGCAACATCAAGTCTATCTCGCTGCTAGCCAACGTGCTGTTGCGACAAGTGGCGGTCGACGCGGGGGCGGTGGAAACCATCCTGCTGCGAGACGGCTTCCTCACTGAGGGGTCGGCAAGCAACGTGTTCGTGGTGCGCGGGGACACCCTGCTCACGCCGCCCAAGAATCACTTGATCCTACCGGGCATCACCTACGACGTGGTGCTGGAGCTAGCCGCCTCCGGCGGCATCCCTTCCGAGGTGCGCGAGGTGTCGGAATTCGAGCTCCGTTCCGCCCAGGAGGTGATGCTCACTTCCTCCACCAAGGAAATCCTGGCGGTGGTAGAGCTGGACGGCCGGAAGGTGGGCAGCGGACGGCCCGGGGCAGTATTCCAGCAGCTTTACCGGCTGTATCAGGAGTTCAAGGCCCGGGTGATGCGAACGCCGGCGCCGCCCCAGGCCCTCACCGGCTAAAGCCCAAGCCCCATGGACGAGCCCGCCGCCGCCCTCGAATATCCGTGCGACTTTCCCATCAAGGTGATGGGACGAATGGAGCCGGGCTTCGCCCAAGCGGTGCTCGACATCGTGCTGCAGCATGCACCTGATTTCGATGCCGCGTCCATGGAGTTGCGTCCGAGCCGGCAGGCGCGTTACCTCAGTGTGACCTGCACCATCCGCGCCACCTCCCGGGAGCAGCTCGACTCCCTGTACCGGGCCCTGTGCGACCACCCGAAGGTGGTCATGGTGCTGTGACGAAAGAAGGCGTATGGGACGGGAGAGGCTGAGATCAGCGCAACTCGGCCGCGCGGCCGCAGTCACCGTGCCTGTCTCCGAAGGGCAAAGGCACGCGCTGACAACGGCCGATGGCACACCCCCTTTCGTGACGCGCAGGCTAGGGCGCGCCGATTACGTTTCCACCTGGCAGGCGATGAAGGCGTTTACCCTTGCCCGGCACCAGGACACCCCGGACGAGCTGTGGCTCGTGGAACACCCTCCCGTGTACACCGTGGGGCTAGCCGGACGGGCGCAGCATCTACCCCGCCGTTCCGATATTCCGCTGGTGCCGGTGGACCGGGGCGGCCAGATCACCTACCACGGCCCGGGCCAGATCATAGTCTACCTGCTTCTGGACCTGCGAAGGCTGAAGCTCGCCGTGCGCCCGCTCGTGCGATGCATGGAGCAGGCCGTGATCCAGCTCCTTGCCCGACGCGGCGTCGAGGCCCATGCCCGGGATGACGCACCGGGCGTCTACGTGGAAGGGGCCAAGATCGCGGCCTTGGGGCTGCGTATCCGCAACGGCTGCTGCTACCACGGACTGGCGTTCAACGTAGACATGGACCTCACCCCCTTCGAGGCCATCGACCCTTGCGGCTACGCGGGCTTACGCGTGACGCAAGCCCGTGACTGGGGACTCACCGAATCCATGGACAGCCTCGCCGCAGAGCTGGTGGAGAATCTAGCGAGCGCCCTGTATCGGAGGATCCGACCATGACCGGCGCCATCGATCGGGAAAAAGGTGCGGCCAAGACTGCCCGCAATCCCATCAAGATCGTGCCCCAAGAGGCGCTCCTCAAGAAACCCGCCTGGATTCGGGTGCGGGTGGGCAGCGGCGAGCGATTCCAGGAAGTCAAGCGGCTGCTACGCACCCAGAAGCTGCACACGGTGTGCGAGGAGGCTTCCTGCCCGAACATCGGCGAGTGCTTCGGCAAGGGCACGGCCACATTCATGATCCTGGGAGATGTGTGTACCCGCCGCTGCCCCTTCTGCGACGTGGCCCACGGCCGGCCCAAGCCGCCGGATCCCGAGG
>NZ_DAIRTR010000105.1:0-10151 GCF_036803785.1 Pelomicrobium sp.
CCCCTCCCCCCGCTTCCCAGGAGCATTCCGATGATTGACTTCACCGTTGTCGATCTCTCGCGGCTGCAGTTTGCCTTAACCGCCCTCTATCACTTCCTATTCGTGCCCCTCACCCTGGGGCTTTCCGTGATCCTGGTGATCATGGAGGCGACCTACGTCATGACCGGGCGTGAGATCTGGAAGCAAATGACCCGGTTCTGGGGGCTGCTGTTCGGCATCAACTTCGCCATGGGGGTGGCCACGGGCATCACCATGGAGTTTCAGTTCGGCACCAACTGGGCCTATTACTCCCACTATGTGGGGGACATTTTCGGCGCGCCGCTCGCCATCGAGGGCCTGATGGCCTTCTTCCTCGAGTCTACCTTCGTGGGATTGTTCTTCTTCGGCTGGGATCGGCTTTCCAAGCTCGGGCACCTGGTCGTGACCTTTCTGGTGGCGCTCGGCTCGAATCTCTCCGCCCTGTGGATCCTGGTGGCCAACGCCTGGATGCAAAACCCCGTCGGCGCCCAGTTCAACCCCGAGACCCTGCGCATGGAGCTCACCTCTTTCTGGGAGGTGCTGTTCAATCCCGTGGCCCAATCCAAGTTCGTGCACACCGTGGCGGCCGGCTACGTGACCGGCGCAGTCTTCGTGCTGTCGGTGAGCGCCTGGTACCTGCTGCGGGGCCGTAACGTCGCCTTCGCCAAGCGCTCCATGGCGGTGGCCGCCAGCTTCGGGCTCGCCTCAGCCTTGTCGGTGGTGGTCTTGGGCGACGAGTCGGGCTATACCGCGACCCAACATCAGAAGATGAAGATCGCCGCCCTGGAGGCCATGTGGCACACCGAGCCGGCGCCCGCCGGCTTTACCCTGCTCGGCTGGCCAAACGTGGAGGCGCGCGAGACCCGCTTCGAGGTCAAAATCCCCTGGGTGCTGGGCTTGATCGCGACCCGCTCCCTGGACCAGCCGATCCCCGGCATCGTTCCGTTGGTGGAGCAGGCCAAGGAGCGTATCGAGAGCGGAATCAAGGCCCACGCGGCGCTCGCGCGGCTGCGTGAGAACCCGCGCGATGCAGCCGCCCGGGCCCAATTCGACGCCCACCAGGCCGATCTCGGCTACGGCCTGCTCTTGCTCCGCTACACCGATGATCCGAGTACCGCCACGGCCGAGGAGGTCGAGCGGGCGGCCTGGTCCACGGTGCCCAACGTGCCGGTGCTGTTCTGGGCCTTTCGCGTCATGGTGGGCCTGGGCTTTTTCTTCATCGCCCTGTTCGCCTGGGCTTTCTACCTCGCCGCCCGTCAGCGGCTCGAGCGGCATCGCGGTTTTCTGCGGCTCGCCTTCCTATCCCTGCCGCTGCCGTGGATCGCGGCAGAGCTCGGCTGGATCGTGGCCGAACATGGACGCCAGCCCTGGGCCATCGAGGGCGTGCTACCCACCTTCCTTGGGGCGTCGGCCACGTCGGCGACCAACGTCATGCTGTCCCTCACGGGATTCGTTCTGTTCTACACCGCGCTGGCCGTCGTGGACGTGTACCTGATGGCGCGCATGATCAAGCGCGGGCCGGAAGGCCTGGGTTACTGGCCGGACTCTAGTGCCGGGTCGACCCTCAAGCCGGCCCACGTCGGTTGAAGGAGGAGATGCCATGCTCGACTACGAAATCCTGCGCCTCGCGTGGTGGCTGATCCTCGGTCTGCTCCTCATTGGGTTCGCCATCACAGATGGCTTCGATCTCGGGGTGGGGGCGATCTTTCGCTTCATCGGTCGAAGCGATGTGGAGCGACAAGCGCTCCTCGAGTCCATCGAGCCGGTGTGGGACGGCAACCAAGTGTGGTTCATCCTGGGCGGCGGCGCGGCCTTCGCCGCCTGGCCCCTGCTTTACGCCGCCTCCTTTTCGGGCCTGTACCTGGCCATGTTCCTGGTGCTGGTCGCGCTGATCCTGCGGCCGGTGGGCTTCATGTTCCGCAACAAGATCGAAGATCGCCGCTGGCGCGCCACCTGGGATTGGGCGCTGTTCGTGGGCGGCACGGTGCCGGCTTTTCTCTTTGGCGTAGCCTTCGGCAATCTGTTCCTGGGCCTGCCCTTCCATCTGGACCATCTGGCACGACCGGTCTATACGGGAGGCTTCTTCGAGCTACTCCATCCCTTCGCCCTGCTCTGCGGTCTGGTGAGCCTGTCCATGCTGGTGATGCACGGCGCCGCCTATGCCGCACTCAAGGTGGAGAATCCCATGGCCGCCCGCGCCCGGGCGGTCGGCCAGTGGGCAGCGGCTGCACTCGTCCTCGCCTTCAGTGCAGCGGGGCTGTGGCTCGCCTTCGGCATCGAGGGCCTGCGCATCGTCGGAGAGCTGGACCCCGCAGGTCCCTCCAATCCCCTACGCAAAAGCGTGGAGTCCGCCATCGGCGCCTGGATCGCCAACTTTCACGCCCATCCCTGGATGTGGCTTGCGCCGGCCCTGGCCTACGGCGGCGCCGCGGCGTGCGCCGGATGGCTGCGCGCGGGGCGGTCGGGTTGGGCCTTCCTCGCCAGCAGCTTCGCCCAAGCCGGCGTCATCCTGACGGGCGGGTTCGGGCTATTTCCCTTCCTCATGCCCTCTTCGACCGACCCGCGCTCAAGCCTCACGGTGTGGGACGCCTCCGCCAGCCGGCTCACGCTCTTCATCATGCTGATCGCGGTGCTGGTATTCATGCCTGCCGTGCTTGCCTACACCGCCTGGGTGTTCCGCGTGCTGCGCGGAAAAATCACCCTGGCCCACGTGCGCAGCCGGGAGAGTGCTTATTGACCAATCCCGTTATAGGAGAGGCAGCCCATGTGGTATTTCAGTTGGATCCTCGGCCTCGGACTTGCCATGACCTTCGGGATCCTGAACGCCATCTGGTACGAGGTCCGCGAAGGCGAGAATGCTCCCACGGTTGGGTCCGTCCCGGGACGTTCCCGGAGGCGTCGGCCGTGAAGCGGTGGGCATTCTTGATCGGTGGTCTCGCCGTATGCGCAGCCGCCAACGCTGGAGAGCTGGGAGAGCTCCTGCGCGCGAGCCTGGCGCATCCGGCCGTGGCGGCCCGGGCCGCCTCGAAGGAGGCGGCCGCCCATCAGCTCGAGGCGGCTCGCCGCCGCAGCCTGGGTGCTGCGAGCCTCATGGCTGAATCTGTCCGCTACGAGGGGGAGCGCTTCGTTGGCGTGCTCTCCCCCGCCGCGCTGGCCGCCATGCCCTTTTCCCGGGATCTCGCCCGCTACGGGGTGGCTTATCAATTGCCCGTGGACTTGGCGGGGGCCATCGCTGCCGCGCGGCGCGCCGCGCAAAGCGACCTGGAGGCAGCGCGGCTCGCCGAACGGCAGGCAGCGCTGCTGAAGCTGCACGACACCACCAGCGCCTACGTGCGCCTACAGGCGCTGCGGTACCAAGTACAGGTGTTGAAGGTGCAGCAGGCACGGGTCGAGCAGACCATCGAGCGGGTCCAGCGAGAAGTGGAGATCGGCCAGGCGGCCCTGGTGGATCTGCGCCTCGCCGAAAGCGAGCAGGCCCGGCTGCATTCGGAGCAAACCCGCCTGCAGGCGGCAATCGAGGAGGCGCTCACGGCGCTGGAAGAAGCGAGCGGCCAGCGCCGGCTGCCCTCCGAGGCCCTCTCCGCCGCGCCGGCCTGGCCGGAAGGCGGGATCGACAGCGCGCTGCCCCTGGGGCTCGCCCAGGCGCGGGCGGAAGCCGAAGCGGCCCGGGCCGAAGAGGCGCGGCGGCAACTGTGGCCCGCCTTTTCTCTGGGCGCAGACTATTTCCATTTCGACAGCGGCGCACTACCGTCG
This sequence comes from Pelomicrobium sp., assembly GCF_036803785.1. Classification (NCBI taxonomy): domain Bacteria; kingdom Pseudomonadati; phylum Pseudomonadota; class Hydrogenophilia; genus Pelomicrobium; species Pelomicrobium sp. The sequence continues at coordinate 3,772 of NZ_DAIRTR010000105.1, forward strand.
GACACCTGGACCCTGACGGCGCGGGTCAGCCTGCCCATCGACCCCGCCGCCTGGACCCGCGCCGACGCCGCCCGGGCCCAGGCCCGCGCGGCGCGGGAAGAGCAGGAAGCAGCCCGCCGCGACGTGGCGCGCCAATGGGCCGCCCTGCGCTCGGCCTACGACACCGCCCGGGCCGACGCCGAGGCGCTGCGGCAAGAGATCGCCGCCCGGGAAGAAGTGGTGCGAGTGCAGTCGGAGCTGTTGCGGGTGGGCATGGCGCCCGTGGAAGAGTTCCTGCGGCAACAGCGCGACTTGCGCGAGGCCGAAGCCCGCGGCGTCGAGGCGCGGGCCCGTGCCCTCATCGCCTGGTCGGCGGCCCAGGTGCTCCTGGGTACACCGATCGAGCGCTACATCGAGATCTTGGATTTGCCGCGGTAGGCCACCGCCACCGCGGGCGGCGCGCATGAAGGAGGCGGTCCCAAGCCCAGGCTGTCACGGCTCCGCAGGAGCTTCTCGCCGGGGGAGGGGCACGAACCCCGGAAGCGGTGGCATGGGGCGCGGTGTAGGACAAAGCCGCGGATCAATACGCCCACTGAGAGCTTCAAGCCTACGGGCACCAGCCCAGCGCCTGGACGTCGAGCAAAACGTCCACACCCTGAGGCGGCGTGATGCGCCGCGCCGGGATGTCCTCCCCGCGCCACCAGGCGGCAACCGCGGCGCGCTTTGCGCCGCCTTGCACGAAAAAGAACACCTGGCGCGCCTGGCTCAGGCGGGACGCGCTCAGGCTCACCCGCGCGCCGGGCAGTTTGGGCGCATCGCGCACGGGCAGGACGTCCGTTGCCTGGGCGATCTCCAGGGCGGGGCCGGGAAAGAGGCTCGCGGTATGCCCGTCCTCGCCCAGGCCCAGCAACACCAGGTCGAACTCACCCACCGCCTCGAGCGTTCGGGCGTAGGCGGTGGCTGCCGCCTCCGGGCCCCGCTCGGCGGGGATGGAATGGATCTGATCGGGGGGAATGGGGACGTACTCCAGCCAACGGGCGGCGATGCGCGTATCGTTTCGGGCGGGATCGCCCCGCGGCCGGCAGCGCTCGTCGCCGAAGTACAGATGCCAGGCGCTCCAGTCCGCTTTGGCCTCGCGCAACCGCTCGTAGACCGCAAGGGGCGTCTCGCCGCCGGCGAGAACCAGATGGAAGACCCCGCGGGCCGCGATCGCTTCGCGGCTCGCCCGCACGATGGCCTGGGCACCGCGCGAGGCCAGATCGGCCGCGTCCGGATACACGTGCCAGCGCAGGATTTGGTCCACGGCTAGAGGTGATTGCGCCAAGCCTGGTCTGGCCGGTCGAACAGGCGCTCGGCTTCCTCCGGCCCCCAGCTGCCGGCGGGATAGGGGATGAGGCCGCTTTGCGCACCCGTCCAATGGCGCAGGACGGGTTCCACCCCCCGCCACGACCATTCGATTTCGTCGAAGCGCAGGAACAGGCTCTGGTCGCCCTCGATCACATCGAGCAGCAGGGTCTTGTAGGGCTCCAGGGACGAGGCACGGGCCTGGCGATAGGAGGCGTTCAAGCGCAGCACCCGGGTGCGCATCTCCATGCCGGGCCGTTTGGCCTGGAGCTCCAGGTGCACGCACTCTTCGGGCTGGAGCGAGAGGATGATCCAATTGGGTTCCAGCTCCGTCGCGTCGGCGCCGAACAGGCGCTGGGGTGGATGCTTGAAGCGGATGGCGATCAGGGAGAGGGCGCTTGGCAGCCGCTTGCCGGTGCGCAGGTAGAACGGCACGTCGCGCCAGCGCCAGTTGTCGATGTAGAGCTTGAGCGCCGCGTAGGTTTCGGTGGCAGACGCCCCGTCCACGCCCGGCTCCTCGCGATAGCCGGGCACCGCTTCGCCTGCCACCCGAGCCCGAACGTACTGCCCGCGCACGGCGTAGGCGTCCACGCTCTGGGGCGGGATTGGGCGGATGGAGCGCAAGACTTTCACTTTTTCGTCGCGAACCGCCTCTGGATCCAGCGTGGCGGGCGGTTCCATCGCCACCATCGCGACCAGCTGCAGCAGGTGGTTCTGCACCATGTCCCGCAGCGCTCCCGTCCCTTCGTAGTAGCCGGAGCGCTGGCCCACACCCCCGGTCTCCGCCACGGTGATCTGCACGTGATCCACGCAGCTGCGGTTCCATACCGGCTCCACCAGCATGTTGGCAAAACGCAAGACGAAGAGGTTCTGCACCGTTTCCTTGCCCAGATAGTGGTCGATGCGGTAGATCTGCTCCTCGTCGAAATGGCGGTGCAGCAACGCGTTCAGCTGGCGCGCGCTGTCCAGGTCTTGGCCGAAGGGCTTCTCCACCACGATGCGGTGCCTGCCGTGGGAACGATTGATGCCGGCTCGGTCCAGGTTCTCGATTACGGTGGCGAAATCCTGGGGTCGCACCGCGAGGTAGAAGACCAGGTTCTCGCAGCGGCCCGGGCGCGCCTTGCCGAGCTCTTGCACCAGGCGCGTATACGCCCCAGGGTCGTTGAGGTCGCCGACCACGTAGTCGAAGCGGTCGGCGAAGCGATCAAAGATCTGCGGGCGGTACTCGTCGCCGAGCCGCTCCCCGAGCAGCCGCTCAAGGTGTTCCAACCACTGCGCACGCCGCCATGGCCGGCGCGCGAAGGCGAAGAAACGCAGATCCCCGTGCAGGCGCCCCTCGGCCTCGAGCTGATAAAGGGCGGGCAGGAGCTTGGTGGTTGCGAGATGCCCCGTGGCACCGAAGATGACGAAACTGCACGGCTCCGGCGAGCCCCCGATCATTTCGCCTCGCGCCTGCGCAAGGGATGCCCGCCGAACTGGTGGCGCATCACGGCGAGCAGCCGCAGCGGATAGTCGTGCTTGCCCTGGCTCGCGAAGCGCGCCATGAGGGCGGCGGCGATGACCGGCAGCGGCACGCCGCGCGCGACCGCCTCCTCCACCGTCCAGCGCCCCTCGCCCGAGTCCGCCACGACGGGCTCGATCCCCTCGAGGGTGCAATCCTGGGTGAGCGCTGCCGCGGTCAAGTCCAGCAACCAGCTGCGGATCACGGTCCCGTGCCGCCAAGCCTCGGCGATGGCGGCCAAATCGAGGGAAAAATCCGTTTGCGCCTCGAGCAGCGCGAAGCCCTCAGCATAGGCCTGCATCAGTCCGTATTCGATGCCGTTGTGCACCATCTTGACGAAATGGCCCGCGCCCGCCGGCCCGCAGTGCAGCCAGCCCCGGTCGGGCGCTGGGGCGAGCGCCTTCACGATGGGGGCAAGACGCGCCACCGCCGCTGCGCTGCCTCCCAGCATGAGGGCGTAGCCGTGCTCGAGTCCCCACACGCCGCCGGACACGCCGGCGTCCACGAACTCGATGCCCCGCGCGGAGAGGGAAGCGGCGCGGCGCATGGAATCCCGGTAATGGGAATTGGCGCCGTCCACCAAGACGTCCCCCGGCGTCAGAAGGGGGGCGAGCCGCTCGATATGCTGCGCGGTGACCTCCCCCGCCGGCAGCATGAGCCAGAGCACTCGGGGCGGGGCGAGCAACGCGACGAGCGCCTCCAGGGAATCGGCAGCCGTCAACCCCGTCTCTTCGGCGAGGGCCCGGGCGACCGCCGGGTTGCGGTTCCAGGCGGCCAGGCCGATGCCCGCGCGCCGCAACCGCCGCGCCATGTTGGCGCCCATCCTGCCCAGCCCGACGAGGCCCAGTTCCATGGACGCATGATAACGGCAGTGGCCCGGGGATGTAACCTTCCCCACTCGGGCCCACCGCAGGCAATCGGGGCCACTCACCCCAGGGCCCGCGGCTCCTTCCTCGGGCGGGTGCTATTTCTTCGTGGAGCAGGTGTTGACCCCCAGCAGGGCGTAGGCGGGGCACACGCCCACGAGCGCCGTCGCCAGGGGCACGAGGCCGATCCAGCCCCAGGCCCCGATGGTGCCGGTCAGGGCGAGGCCGATCAGGACGATGCCCACCCCGGCCCGCAGCAGCCGATCCACACTTCCCACGTTCGCTTTCATGGTGAGCTCCTTGTCTGTTGCCACAAAGCCGTATTGAACGCCTGCGGCTGGCGCCCGTCAGTGACTTAGGTCACAGACCTTCGGCGATACGCTTCAAGCCTGCCGGGTCGAGGATCTGGATCTGCTCCCGGCCCAGAGCGACCAGACCCTGATCGGCGAAGCTCCCGAGGAGCCGGCTCACCATCTCCCGCACGCTCCCCAATTCGTCGGCGAGCTCCTGGCGCGTGGCCCGGACCAGGGGTCCCCGCCGCAGCAACAGGGCAGCGAGGCGCTCATCCAGCTTGCGGAAAGCCACTTCCTCCACCCGTTGCATGAGCTCGGCCAGGCGCTCGGAGAAGAGCCGGAAGACGAAGGCGCGAAACTCGGGTGCGGCGAGCAGCTGCGTGAAGGTGCTTGCCGGCAACAGCGCGAGTTCTGTCTCTCCCTCAGCGACGCCCCGGGCGTTGTAGCGGGCCTTTCCGAGGAGACAACTCGAGGTGATGATGCAACTCTCGCCGGGCCGCACCCGGTAGAGGAACAATTCGCGCCCGCCGGGAGAGCGCTTGGACACCCGCACCGCTCCCCTCAAGACGAAAGGGAAGCCGCGGCAGGGCTGCCGCTCATCGAACAGAAGGGCACCGGAACAAAGCCGCACCGCCTGGGCTTCCCGTTCGATGCGGCCGCGCAGTGGCGGCGCAAGCCGCGCGAGAAATGGATATAGAGCGCTCAGGCGCTCGGCGAAGGTGGGCATGGACCGGTTCACCGGGCAAATTTTCCGTCGCGCGGCGCAGGCATCCGAAGACCGAGGCGCTCGTCTGGCTCAAGCCGGCGCCTTCCGGGCGAGCGCCGCGACGCGCCGCCGCAGGAACTTTTCCATTTCCAAGATGACGAGGAGTGCTACTCCCACTGCCACCACTTCGATGCCCTGGCTAAAGGACAGGGGCCGGCTGTTGAAGAACAACCCCATGAAGGGCGCATAGGTGAAGAGAAGCTGCAGGCCGAAGACGGTGAACACGGCGATCAAGACCGGACCCGTGCCTTTCACGCCCTCGAAAGTGAAGGAGGGGGTGCGCAAGTAGCGCACGCTGAAGAGATAGAATACCTCCATTGCCACCAGCGTATTCACGGCCACCGTGCGCGCCTCCTCCACGCTGGCGCCCCGAGCGAGCGCCCATTGGAACATGCCGAAGATACCGGCCAGGAAGAGGGCGGACACCAGCGCGATGCGCCACAGCAGGAAAGCGGATAGGATGGGCTCCCCCACCGGCCGGGGCGGGCGGCGCATTACGTCGGGCTCGGTCGGCTCGAAGGCGAGCGCCAAGGCGAGTCCCACCGAGCTCACCATGTTGACCCACAGGATCTGCACCGGCGTGACCGGCAGGGTCACTCCCGCCAAAATCGCTGCCACCAGACTCAGGGATTCGCCGCCGTTGATGGGCAGCAAAAAGGTGATGGCCTTGCGCAAATTGTCGTACACGGTGCGCCCTTCCTCCACTGCATGGGCGATGGAGGCGAAGTTATCGTCGGCGAGCACCATGTCGGCCGCCTCCTTGGCCGCCTCGGTTCCCTTGCGCCCCATGGCCACGCCCACGTCGGCGCGTTTGAGGGCCGGTGCGTCGTTCACCCCATCGCCGGTCATGGCCACCACCTCGCCGTTCGCCTGCAGGGCCTGCACCAGCCGCAGCTTGTGCTCTGGGCTCGCCCGAGCGAACACGTCCGCCTCCTTCACCGCCTGCCGCAGGGCGGCTTCGTCCAGGCTCTCCAGCTCCGCGCCGGTCAGCGCCCGCACGCCGTCGCCGATGCCAAGTTGGGCGCCGATGGCCCGGGCGGTCACCACGTGGTCGCCGGTGATCATCTTCACCCGAATGCCGGCACCGCGGCACTGGGCCACCGCCTGCACCGCCTCTTCCCGGGGCGGATCGATCAGACCGAAGAGGGCAAGCAGGGTGAAGCCGCCCTGTTCCACGTCGGCAAAGGTGAGCTCCCGCTTGCCGGGCGCGACGGGGCGGAAGGCCGCCGCCAGCACTCGCTGTCCAGCGGCGGCGGTCTCCTCGATGCGGCGCTGCCAGTAGGACAGGTCCAGCGGGCGATCCTCGCCTGCGCTGCGCTGGGTGCGGCACAGCTCCAGCACCCGCTCCGGTGCGCCCTTCAAGTAGACGAAAGCGTGCCCGGCGTGGTCGTGGTGCAAAGTGGCCATGAACCGGTGCTCGGACTCGAAGGGGATGGCGTCGATGCGGGGGTGTTCCTCTGCCTCCACGCGGGGACGCAGGCCAGCCTTCAGCGCGAGGGATAGCAACGCCCCTTCGGTAGGATCGCCCTCGAGCCGCCATTCGCCCGCCTCCTCCCGCAGCGCTGCGTCGTTGCACAGCAGCGCCGCCCGGGCGATCTCCAGCAGTTCCGGGTAATCGTCCACCGCCACCT
>NZ_DAIRTR010000106.1:0-10124 GCF_036803785.1 Pelomicrobium sp.
ACCTCCCTCCTGGACTTGGACCGTTGGCTGGAATGGCTACCCCGGGAAAGCGAGGGAAATGGCCCAGGCCTGGTCGGCTTCGATCTCCGGGTAAAGCGCCTGTTGGCCTTCAACCGCCTGTTCCACGAGGTGGAGGCGGCAGGGGAGCGCCGCCAGGGCATCTTGAGGCTGCGTCTCGCCGGCCGAGAGATCGCCGGCGAGGTGACCTGGGAGAGCGCCGGCAATGGAAGGCTCACCGCTCGCCTGGCGCGGCTCAACATTCCTTCGGACGAAACCCTGGGACGTGACGGGGCCGGGACGCCGCCTGAGGAACGGGACCTCCCCGCCCTGGACATCGTGGCCGAACACTTCACCCTCAATCAGATCCCCCACGGACGGCTGGAGCTCCTGGCCCAACCCCAGGGAGGGCTGTGGCGTCTCCATAAGCTCTCCCTGGAGCATCCCGATGGTGTGCTCACCGCTTCTGGGCAGTGGCAACGGCACCCCGGCCCCCCCCGCACCCGGTTGTCCGTGGATCTGGCAGTGGCCGACCTGGGGCGCTTTGCCTCGCGCCTTAAACTGGGAGAAGGGGTACGGGGAGGCTCGGGCAGCGTCAAGGGCACGCTGGAGTGGAACGGCGTGCCCTACGCCATGGACTACCCGACTCTCGCAGGCCGGCTCACCCTGGCGCTCGACGACGGTCAGTTCCTGGAAGCGGAGCCGGGGGTCGCGAAGCTGCTTGGCATTCTGAGCCTGCAGGCGCTGCCCCGGCGTGTCGCTTTGGATTTTACCGACGTCTTCAGCAAGGGCTTTGCCTTCGAGAAAATCCGCGGCGAGGTGCGCCTTGCCCAGGGAGTCGCTCACACCGAGGCGCTCACCATCGAAGGACCCTCGGCCAGGGTGAGCATGCAGGGTGAAGTGGATCTCGCCCGGGAGACCCAGAACCTGCGGGTCAGGGTGATGCCGTCCTTGTCCGAGACGGCAGCCCTTGCAACCGGTGTGGTGGGCGGCCCTGTGGTAGGCCTGGCGACTTTGGCCCTTTCCAAGGCGCTCAAAGATCCCTTCGGTCAGATGGCCGCGTTTGAATACCACGTCGCGGGAACCTGGGTGGATCCCCAGGTGACCAAAATTCCCAGACGCATCGGCAATCTACTGCCACCATGAGCCTCTGTGCCCCTATCGCATCGCTCCCGCCCAGGAGACTGGCCGCTGTTGCCGAGCCGCCGCGCGCTAAGGCGTGGGGAAGGTGGCAATGATGCCAGCCGACACCGGCGCCGCACCCCATCGCCTCGCGGCGGAGGCGAAGAAAACCCGCTCGCCCTTCCGCGCTGCGGCGGTGCAGATGGTCTCGGGGCCCCGGGTGGAGGAGAACTTGAAAGAGGCTGGGCAGCTCGTGGAGCAGGCCGCAGCCGGCGGGGCCCAGCTGGTTGCGCTGCCCGAGAACTTCGCCCTCATGCCCTTGCGGGACCAGGATCGGTTTGGCGCGGCGGAAACACCGGGGGACGGGCCGATCCAAACCTTTCTCAGCGGCCTCGCCCGGCGGCTCGGAATCTGGATCGCCGGGGGCTCAGTGCCCCTCAAGGCAAGCCGCCCCGACAAGGTCTACAACAGCCTGCTTCTCTACGACGATCAGGGTCGGACAGCGGCGCGCTACGACAAGATCCACCTGTTCGGGCTCACCCTTGGTCAGGAGCGTTACGATGAGGCCGCCACCATCGAGCCCGGGACCGAGGTGGTCGCAGTGGACACGCCTTTCGGGCGCGTGGGCCTGTCCATCTGCTACGACCTGCGTTTCCCGGAGCTTTACCGGGCCATGGGAACGGTGGACCTGATCCTCGCTCCTTCCGCCTTCACCGCCACCACGGGGCGGGCCCACTGGGAAGTGCTGGTACGAGCCCGGGCCATCGAGAACCTAGCCTACGTGGTGGCGCCTGCCCAGGGAGGGAGGCATGCCAACGGACGGGAGACCCACGGAGACAGCATGATCGTGGACGCTTGGGGCACGGTGCTGGGGCGGCTTCCCCGGGGTGCCGGGGTGGTGAGCGCCCAGTTGGACCCGGTCTACCAAGCACGGCTGCGGGAGAGTCTGCCGGCTCTCGCCCATCGCGCGGTGCACCGGTGTTGAATCGAATACAATGACGAAATCATGAACGATCCCATGACCGACATCAGCCTCATCGAGGCTGCTGATCCGGCACGGCTGCTGGAAACTGCCCGCAGCCGCCTGCTGGCCCCTGCTTGCCTCGACACGCCTCAGCTCGAGCGGGTTTTCGGCCAGCTCTTGACCCACGGGGTCGAGGCGGCGGATCTGTATTTCCAGTACACCCGGACCGAGAGCTGGACGCTGGAGGAAGGCATCGTCAAGGCTGGTAGCTTCAATATCGACCAGGGCGTAGGCGTGCGGGCAGTGGCCGGGGAGAAGACGGCCTTCGCCTATTCCGATGACATCAGCCTGGCAGCCCTGGAGTCGGCCGCCCAGACCACCCGGGCCATCGCCCGTCAAGGGGCGAGTCGCCAGGTGCCGGCGCCCCGCCCGGCCCGGGGGCTCAGGCTGTATGAGCCGGTCGATCCGCTGGCGACCCTTGCCGCCCCCGACAAAGTGGCACTCCTTAGTCGGCTTGAAAGCTATGCTCGGTCGCTGGACCCGCGGGTGACCCAGGTGATCGCCAGCTTGGCGGGCGAGTACGAGGTGGTGCTGATCGCCTCCAGTACGGGTCTGCTGGCCGCCGACGTGCGTCCCCTGGTACGCCTCACGGTCCAAGTCATCGCCGAGGCCCAGGGGCGGCGGGAGCAGGGCGTGAGCGGTGGTGGCGGCCGCTTCGGCTACGCCTATTTCACCGACGAGGTGCTGCGGGACTACGCGAAGAAAGCGGTGGACCAGGCGCTGGTCAACCTGGAGGCGCGCCCGGCGCCCGCCGGCACCATGACCGTCGTGCTGGGCCCGGGCTGGCCGGGCATTTTGCTCCATGAAGCGGTCGGCCACGGACTAGAGGGAGATTTCAACCGCAAGGGCAGCTCCGCCTTTTCCGGCCGCCTCGGTGAGCGGGTGGCGGCTCCGGGCGTCACCGTGGTGGACGACGGCACCTTGCCCCAGCGGCGCGGCTCCCTCAACGTGGACGACGAGGGCACGCCCACCCAATGCACGGTGCTGATCGAGAACGGCGTGCTCCGAGGCTACCTGCACGATACCCTGAACGCCCGACTCATGGGCATGGCGCCCACGGGCAACGGCCGGCGCGAATCCTTCGCCCACCTACCCATGCCCCGCATGACCAACACCTACATGCTGGCTGGCCCCCACGATCCGGAGGAGATCATCCGCTCGGTGGATCGGGGGCTGTATGCAGTCAACTTCGGCGGCGGCCAGGTGGACATCACCAGCGGCAAGTTCGTCTTCTCCGCCGCCGAGGCCTACATGATCGAGGGCGGCCGCGTGACCTATCCGGTCAAGGGGGCGACCCTCATCGGCAACGGCCCCGACGTGCTCACCCGGGTGTCCATGATCGGCAACGACCTGAAGCTCGATCCGGGCATCGGCACGTGCGGCAAGGAAGGCCAGAGCGTGCCGGTCGGGGTGGGCCAGCCTACCCTGAAGATCGAGGGGCTCACCGTCGGAGGCACCGCGGAATAGGCGTCCGCCGTCTTCCTTTCGCGGCGCGAGCGCCGCGTTCTTCTGTTATAATTCAGCCTTTTTCAGGCACTTATAGAAGAGCGCGGCGAAGCCTCGCGCCATGCGACCATGATTCTGATCCTCGAAGAGAACGTGGACCTAAACGGTCCCGAGTTCAAGCAGTTGATGGAGCACCTGGGCTCGCTGCCGGGAATCCAGACCCGCATCCATCACGAGAAGGGCACCGAGCGGGTACTGACCGAGGTCTACCTGATCGGCAGCACCCTGCAGCTTTCGGTGGAGGACATGAAGGCACTTCCCTGCGTGGAACGGGTGGTGCGGGTGTCCGAGCCCTACCGGGTGCTGGGGCGCCACAAGGATGATCAGCGCCTGTCCCACTTCGACTACAACGGCTTGCGCTTCGGCCAGGACACCCTGCATGTCTTCGCGGGCTTGTGCGCGGTGGACACCCGCGAGCACGTGGAAATGATGATGCGGGCGCTGCGGGACAACGGCCAGGTGTGTACCCGCATGGGGGCCTACAAGCCCCGCACCAGCCCTTATTCGTTCCAGGGCCACGGCAAGGCCTGCCTGCCCTATGTGTTCGAGCTTGCCGGCAAGTACGGGATCAAGGTGATCGCCATGGAGATTACCCATGAGGATCACATCGACCAGATCCGGGAAGCGCTCCACGCCACTGGCAACCCCACCGGCGTCATGCTCCAGATCGGCACCCGCAACGCCCAGAACTTCGAGCTGCTGAAGGCCGTGGGCCGGCAGCAGGAGTTCCCGGTGCTATTCAAGCGCGGTTTCGGCATCACCCTGGACGAGTCACTCAACGCCGCCGAGTACCTGGCCTCCGAGGGAAACCGCAAGGTGATCTTCGGGCTGCGGGGCATGAAGACCAATATGGGAGACCCCCACCGCAACTTCGTCGACTTCTCCCACGTGCCGGTGGTCAAGCGGCTCACCCGCATGCCGGTGTGTATCGACCCTTCCCACTCGGTGGGCTCGCGGGCGATGGCGCCCGACCGGCTGCTGGACATCATGCACGTGACCGCCCAGGGAGTGATCGCGGGGGCCAACATGGTGCTGGTGGACTTTCACCCGGAGCCGTCCAAGGCCCTGGTGGACGGCGCCCAAGCGCTGACCCTGGCCGAGCTCCCCTATTTTCTCGAGGACGTGAGGATCGCCCGGGAGGCCTATCTCAAGCGGGCGGCCCTGGCGGAGAAATTCCACGCCTCCTCCGGCACCGCCTCGGCGGCGGCCTGAGGACCGGCCTTCGCGGCGCTCAGGCGCCTCAGCGGTTCTTCCCCGGCTGCCACAGCACGTCGCCTTGGCCGTGGTGGCGGTTGAGTACCCGCGCCAGCACGAACAGCAGGTCGGAGAGGCGGTTCAGGTATTTGAGGGCGACGGGGCTGACGGCTTGCGCGTTCGCCAGGCTGACGAGCCGCCGTTCCGCCCGGCGGCACACGGTGCGCGCCACATGACACAGGGCCGCCGGCCGGGCACCGCCCGGGAGAATGAATTCCTTGAGGGGGGGGAGCTCGGCGTTGAAGCCGTCCAAGAGCTTCTCCAGCCGCTCCACCTGGCCGTCGCTCATGGCCGTGCGGCCCGGAATGCACAGCTCACCCCCCAGGTCGAAGAGGTCGTGCTGGATGTCGGTCAGGCAGGTGCGCACCTGCGGTTCGAGCGCTTCCGCGAGCAGCAACCCAATCACGCTGTTGAGCTCGTCCACGGTGCCAAAGGCCTCGACGCGAAGGGAGTCCTTCGGCACCCGAGAGCCGTCCCCGAGGCCGGTGGTGCCTTGGTCACCCGTACGGGTGTAGATCTTCGACAGGCGGTGTCCCACGTGCAGTGTGTCCCTAAGGAAGAAACGTGGCCGCATTGTCGGCCGGGCGCTAGGGAGGGGTCAAGTCGCGGATCAAAAGCGGCTCGATGCATCCATAAGAACCCCCTATCAGCAGCCCGGATTCGGGGCCCTATAATCGCGCGAACCGTTCCGCTCCAATCCAAAGAACGCCGGGAATGAAGGGAGAGAAGAAACCTCTATTGCCCCTCGCCTTGAGCGGCGCCGGGTCTGGCGGACTTTACTTGCTCTTGTTCCTCTTCGAGGAAGAGGTCTTGCGCGCCACCACTCGTACGGACGGGCTCGCCTGGCTGCTCCCGGTGGCGATGGCCTTCGTCTTTTCCCTCGTGCACGGAGCCTTCACCGGCTATTTCTGGGAGACGCTGGGAATCCGGGGAAAGCCCCAGGGCAAAGGAAAGCGTTGAATGGAACCTCTCGCCCCCCACTTCATCGACCTGAATCTGCCAGGCGTCGTGTTTTTGCTGCTGGTGGGCTTCATCGGCGGCCTGGTGTCCGGATTCATCGGCTCTGGCGGCGCTTTCGTGCTCACCCCTGGCATGATGAGCATGGGAGTGCCGGGGGTCGTGGCCGTCGCGAGCAACATGTGCCACAAGTTTCCGAAGGCTCTGGTGGGGGCGTACAAGCGCCACAAGTACGGCCATGTGGACGTGAAGCTTGGGCTGTTCATGGCCGCCACCGCTGCCCTCGGCGTATGGGTTGGGGCCATGGTCCAACAAGGCATCAAGGCGACCTACGGCGAGGCGGGGTCCAGCCTGTACGTGAGCGTGGCCTTCGTCATCGTGCTGATGATCGTGGGCACGTGGGTGCTGAGGGACGCTTACAAGATTTATCGGCAAGGCGCCGGCTACGTGGAGCAAGCCGGTCGCCTCGCGCGCTGGGTCCAGAGCGTCGAGATCCCGGGCACCATGATCGAGTTCAAAGTGGCGCAGGTGCGCGTCTCCCTTCTGTTCATCGTTCCTTTGGGATTCGCCACCGGCATGCTCGCGGCGACGATCGCCGTCGGTGGATTCATCGGCGTGCCGGGGATGATCTATGTCCTGGGGGCACCATCGATGGTGGCGAGCGCCACCGAGCTGGTGGTGGCCTTCGTCATGGGTATGGTGGGCACCATAAGCTATGCCATGCACGGTTTCGTTGACATTCGCCTCGCCATGATCATCCTAGCGGGATCGCTCTTTGGCATCCAATTGGGGGCGATCGGCACCACCTATGTGAAGCCCTATATGATCAAGGTGGTGATGGGCGCCATCATGATGATCGTGGCGGTGAGCCGGATCGTGGTGATCCCCGTCTACCTGACCCAGCTCGGGAAGCTGGCGCTTTCTTCAAAGCTTATGGATTTGCTCAAAGACGTGAGCTTCCTGTTCATGGTGGCGGCTCTGCTCACGGGCGCCGTCATCATCGTGGGCGCTATCATCCGGGGTCACCGGGATCACGCGCTGGGCGAGGCGGAAGAGGAGCCGCTGCCAGAATAAGGGCTCTGCCGGCCCAGCAGCGGGCAGCTGCCGGGATCGAAGTCCGGATCATGGATGCGCTTGGCCAGCGCTTCGAGGGCATCGTCTTCGCTGGCGAACAGGTTTTCCCGGCCGATTTCCTCGATCAGCCCCGTGCGTTCCATGACTTCCAGGACCTGCTGCTTCAGGCCCGAGAAGGAGAGGGTGACGCCGCCCTCCCGCAGGCGCGCGTTCAGGTGCCGCACCGTCTCCTCGCCAGAAGCGTCCATCTGGTTGATGCCGTCGGCCACCACCAGGATCTGGCGCGCCTTGGGAAAGCGGGCCGCCACGTCCAGGAGAGCGGTTTCGAAGTACGGGGTGTTGGCGAAATAGAGCTGCCCGTCGAAGCGAACCGCCACCAGGTGCTCGGAGAGGGGGAGTCCGTGCAAGTAGGCATCTTGCAAGGTGCCGTCGGGATGGCGCCCCAGGACCGCCACCCGGGGCTTCATGGTGCGGTAGAGGTAGAGCAGCACCGCGAGGCCCGCGCCGAGGAGGATGCCCATGTCCAGGTGGGGCGCGAAGGCCAAGGTGGCGGCGAAGGTGACGAAGGCGGCGATGCCGTCGTGGCGATGGGCGCGCCAGGCGTGGATCATGGCCCGGAAATTGATGAGACCCGCTACCGCCATCATGATGATGGCCGCCAACACCGCTTGGGGAAGGTGGTAGAGCAATGGGGTGAAAAACAGCAAGGTGATCACCACCATGCACGCCGTGAAGAGGGAGGACAGGCCCGTCCGGGCGCCAGCGCTGTAGTTCACCGCGGTCCGGGAGAATGAACCGCTTACCGGGAAGGACTGGAACAGGCTGCCGGCCATGTTGGCCAGGCCCTGGCCGATTAGTTCCTGGTTCGCGTCCAGCCGTTGACGGGTGCGGGTGGCGATTGCCTTTGCGATCGAGATGGCCTCCATGAACCCCACCAGGGCGATCACCAAGGCCCCCGAGAGCAGCGTACCGACCTGTTCCAAACTCACTCGGGGCAGCTCGAGCTGCGGCAGTCCGGGCGGAATGGCACCCACCACCTCTCCTCCGCCCGCAAGCTGCAGCATGCCTTCACTGACGCCGCGGATGCGCCATAACTGGCCGTCGCCGGAGAAGCCCTCGGGCAGCTCGCCGTGAAGGTAAAGGCGCGGTCCTTCGGGCGTTGCGGCGCGCTCGAAGGCGAACTTGCGCAGATCCCGCAGGCGCTTGCGGTTCTCGTGCTCGAGATCCGAGATTTCCAGGCGCAGGATCTCGAGCTGATAGCGCAGGGCTATCGCGTGGCGGCCGCCGCCATTGCCGGAGCGTTCCACCGAGCGCAACTCGTTCAAGCCGGCCTCGACCCGGCGTTGCAGCTCGACGATGGCGGCCTGGGTGGCGAAGTAATCGACGGCGATGGAGCGCAGCGCCTCGTCGGCGACCTCTTCCGGCCGCGCAGCACCTTTCTTCTCGAAACCGATGGCCCAGCTCAGGGCGGTGGTAACGATTACCGTTGCCAGTACGCCCGGCGCGCGGGGTGCGATCTTCTTGAGCGCCACCATGAGACCGATCGCCCCGGCACCCATGGCCAGGGTGGGCCAATGGATGTCGCCGAGCTGCAGCACTACCCCCCACATGTCGAGGATGAAGCTCTCGCTTCTGCCTTTGCTGACGCCGAGCAGCTTGTTGACCTGGGAGGCGGCGATGATGAGGGCAGCCGCGTTGGTGAAGCCCGCGATGACCGGGTGGGACAGGAAGTTCACCAGTGCACCGAGGCGGAACGCTCCCAGCAGAAGCTGCAGCGCGCCCACCATGAAGGCCAGCAGGATTGCCAGCGCCACGAACTGCTCCGAGCCAGCCGCGGCGAGAGGCGTCAGGACCGCCCCGGTCAGCAGGGACACCATGGCCACCGGTCCGGTGGAAAGCTGGTGGGAAGAGCCGAATGCGGCCGCCACGATGACCGGGACGAACGCTGCGTACAGGCCGTAGTGGGGCGGCAGGCCAGCCAGCTGGGCGTAGGCGAGGGACTGGGGCACGAGCACCAGGCCGACGGTCACCCCCGCCACTAGATCGGCCCGCAGGGTCGACCCTTTTACGGGGAACCAGCTGAGGAAGGGAAGCAAGCGAGCCAGGGCGCGGGCATTCATCGAATGACAAGGAATGGGCGGAACCGCTCGGGCGTCGCGTCAAGTGCTCATGGGGCTCGCGCCTTTGTCGTCCAAGGCCCGTGGTTCCCCGTTCGGCAGCCGCTGCTGGCACTCGCGGAAAATGCGCACCCGGCAATGGCGGCAGATCTCCGGGTCGAGGCGCGGGTAGATGTGGGCGACCGGGTGGCTTTTGACCGGAAACAGATTCTCCTCGCCGATCTCCTCCAGGTAGCCGCCCCGCTCCATGAGCTCTCGCACCGCGTTCTTCATCCGGTAGAAGTAAAGCCCGCCGCCTTTGCGGCGCAGGCGCCTGGCTTCCTGGGCCAGCATCTCGGCGCCGGCCACGTCCACGAAGTTGATGCCACTGGCTACGATCAAGACGTGTTTTTGCTGCGGGTTTCGCTCGTCGATCTCCTGTAGCGCCTGTTGCACGTGGTTGACCGCACCGAAGAACAGTGATCCGTTGATGCGCACCATCTTGAGCTGGGGACAATCGGGCAGTCCTGTCTCGGCGGAGAAGTGATAGCTGCCCTCGGCCGGATCGGGCTTGACGTCCAGCACCAGGGGCTTGGAGGTACGGTTGAGGTACAGGATCAGGGAGATGATGATACCGGCGTAGATGGCGAACTCCAGGTCGAGGAACAGGGTGCCGAAGAAGGTGACCGCCAGTACGGCCGTCTCGGCCCGGCTGGTGCGCAGGATGTTGCGGATGTGGTGGAAATCGATCAGGCCCCAGCCGACGAGGAACAGGATCGCCGCCATCGAAGGAATCGGCAAAAAGGCGGCCAGGGGTGCTACCGCTAGCAGGATGAAGACCAGAAAGACGGCGGAGAACACGGCGGAGAGAGGAGTTTTGGCCCCAGCCTCGTAGTTCAAGCCGCTGCGGTTGAAGGAGCCACTGGAAGCGTAGGCGGAGAAGAACGAGCCGGCGATGTTGGACAGGCCCTGGCCGATGAATTCCTGATTGCCGTCGATGCGCTGCTCCGACTTCACCGCGATGCTGCGGGCGATGGACACCGCTTCGGTCAAGGCCAGCATGGTAACCGCGAAAGCGATGGGGGCGGTCAGAC
>NZ_DAIRTR010000107.1:0-10071 GCF_036803785.1 Pelomicrobium sp.
TCCCGCTTCCCCGCCCATCCTCAGCCCGACAGTCGAAACGGTTGCGTCCTTCCGCACCCGCGAGAAGGACGGCGCGGGCCCGACTCCGGAGACGGGCGCTCCCCCGGGAGAGGCCGTCGACTGCACTCCGGAGGCCGATCGCCAGGACTTAGAGGCCTCTGGCCAGGGCTTGGAGGACAGAAGGCAGAGCGGCCCCACGCCACAATCGGATGGAAGTGGCGAGGATGAATTGGATTTCGTCTACCCCGTCGCACGGGACGCAGAACCGCCTCCCGAAGAGGCCCCTATCGTCATCGGCGAAATCACCCTGCCCCCGTCCCTGTATCAGGTATATTTGCAGGAGGCGCGCCAGTGGGTGGGCGTCCTGAAAGAGGGGCTGGAGGATCTCGCCCACCATCCCGGCGAGGCCTTGCCACAAACCCTTCTTCGGGCAGCCCATACCCTGGCGGGTTCTTCCCGCACTGCGGGACTGGCGGCAATCGACGCCCTGGCGACTGCCCTGGAACGGGCCTTGTCCGCCGGGCAAACCCATCGCATCGCCTGCGAGCAGTTGCCCGCCGCCCTCCTGGCCCAGGCGGTGCAAGCCCTGGATCAGGCCGTGGCCCAGGTGGAAAATCGAATCCTTCCCCAGCCGGCCCCTGCCCTGATCGACGCCCTGCGCGCCTGGGGCGAGCAAATCCAGCGCTCCGCTGCTGCGGCTCCTGAGCCTGCGGTGAGTTCGGCGCTTCCCGCGGCAGCCTCTGGGCAGGACCGACGGCTGGTCAGGGACGATATCGACCCCCAGCTTCTGCCCATCTTCCTGGAGGAGGCCCACGATTTGGTGCCCCTCCTGGGGGAGGACTTGCGCCACTTGCGCGCCGAGCCCGGCGATCCGCAGGCCGCCCAGTCGTTGCGGCGGGTCCTGCACACCCTCAAAGGCAGCGCCCGCATGGCCGGGGCCATGCGCCTCGCCGAGTTGGTGCATCTCATGGAAAGCGAGGTGGAGGCGGCGGAAGGTGCGGGGTTCTCTTCCGCTCTGTTCGAGCGGCTGGAAGGCGAGCTCGACCGGCTGGTTGCCGCGTTAGAGGGATTGGCGCGGGACGGCGTCCCATCGCCTGAGTCCGCCCGTGAGGGCGCCGCCCTGGACGGGCCAGCCGCCAGCCCGGCGCCTTCGGCCGAAGCGGACGAGGCGGGCCCCGCGTCGGCGCCGCCCCCCACCCTGGAAGAGCTCTCGGCGGCAGCCGCCCAGATCCGGGTCGCTGCCGAGACCGTCGATCATTTGGTGAACCAGGCAGGAGAGATCAGTATCGCCCGCGCGCGCATCGAGGTGGAGGCGCGTAGCTTCAAGCAGATCTTGCTCGAGCTGACCGATAGCGTAACCCGCCTCAAAGCCCAGCTGCGCGAGATCGAGATTCAGGCGGAATCCCGCCTGCAAGCGAGGCTCGCCTTGGCCCAGGAGAAGGACGAGGGGTTCGATCCCCTCGAGTTCGACCGCTACACGCGCTTTCAGGAATTGACCCGCCTTATGGCGGAGAGTGTGCACGATGTGAGCACGGTACAGCAGAACCTGCTCGCTGGCCTGGACGAAATCAACGCGGCGCTCTCGGCCCAGTCGCGGCTCAACCGGCGGCTCCAGGATGACCTCATGCACCTGCGTACAGTGCCATTCCAGCGAGTGGCCGAACGCCTCCACCGGGTGGTGCGCCAAAGTGCCCGCGAGCTGGGCAAGCGGGCCCAGCTCGAGATCTCAGGCAGCCAGGTGGAAATAGACCGAGGCGTGCTGGAGAAAATCGTAGCGCCTCTCGAGCACCTGCTGCGCAACGCCGTCGCCCACGGTGTCGAGCCCGCAGCGCTGCGGGCCGCCGCCGGCAAGCCGGAGACGGGTCGGATCCGGTTGGCGCTACGCCAGGAGACTAATGACATCGTCATTGAGGTGAGCGACGACGGGGCTGGCCTGAACCTCCCGGCAATCCGGGACAAGGCGGCGAAGCTTGGGTTGATCGAGCCGCAGCGGCAACTTTCCGACGCCGACCTCATCCAGCTCATCTTCCGGCCCGGGTTTTCTACCGCAGAGACAATCACCGAAATCGCTGGACGCGGCGTCGGCATGGACGTAGTGAGCAACGAAATCCAGGCCCTCGGCGGGCGCATCGACGTCGCCTCGGAACCTGAGCGAGGGACGACCTTTACCCTGCGGGTGCCCCTCACCCTGGCGGTCACCCGCGTCCTGCTAGTCACGGCCGCGGGGCGCACCTGGGGCGTCCTGGCCAACATGGTGGAACAAATTCAAGAACATGGCCCCGACGCTGTAGAGGGTCTCTTCGCTGCTGGCTCGGTGCAGTGGCTAGAGCACCGCTATCCCCTCCATTACCTGCCTCGGCTCCTCGGCAATGACACCGCCCGCATCGAACCCCAAGCGCGCAATTACATGCTCCTGCTTCGGAGCGGCGAAGGCCGCGCAGCAGTGCTGGTCGATGGGCTCGGCGGCAGCCAGGATGTGGTGCTCAAGAAGATGGGCCCCCAGCTCTCCCGCGCTCCCGGCATTGTCGGTGCCACGGTGCTTCCGGACGGAGAGGTGGTTTTGCTGCTCAACCCAGTGCGGCTCGCCGAACACCGGACCGGGGCTGCGGTCACGGCGGCAGAAGTGGTCGCAAGCCGTCAAGTGGAGGCGCCCCTCGTCCTGGTGGTGGACGACTCCCTCACCGTGCGCAACGTGACGGGACGTTTCCTGCAGCGGCATGGCTTCCGGGTGGTCACCGCCAAAGACGGTCTGGACGCGTTGCAGCGCTTGCAGGAAGCGGTGCCCGAGGTCATGCTGGTGGACATCGAAATGCCCCGGATGGACGGTTTCGAGCTCACCAAACAAGTACGCTCTACCCCCCGCACGGCTGCCGTGCCCATCATCATGATCACCTCGCGCCTGGCCGACAAGCACCGCCAGCACGCGCTGCAGCTCGGGGTAAACGTATACCTGGGCAAGCCTTATCAGGAGGACGAGCTGCTCGGCCATATCGCCCGGCTCACCCGGCCCGTTGCTTGCGTGTCATAGCCTCGTCCCCTTGACGGGCGGTCGGCACACCTGCAGCATGGGGTGGGACGAGCCGTCCGACCGCCGATGCCCCATCCCGCGGACTTGAGCGCCACCGCCGCCGTCGCCGCCATCCGCAAAGGCCGGCTGACCAGCGAAGCGCTGGTGCGAGCCTGTCTCGAGCGCATCGCCATGCGCGACCCCCACGTGCGCGCCTTCGTCGACCTGCAGGCCGATACCGCCCTCGCCCGAGCGAGGCAGCTGGACGCCCGAGGACCCCGGGATGACGAACCCTTGTTCGGCGTACCCGTCGCTATCAAAGAGACGATCGACGTGGCGGGTTATCGCTGCCCCTGGGGCACGCCGATCCATGCCCCTCGCATTCCTGCCGCCGATGCGGCCGCGGTGGCGCAGCTTAAAAAGGCGGGCGCTGTCATCCTGGGCACGGTGGTGTCCACTGAGTACGCCGTGGCTGCAGCAGGACCCACCACCAACCCCCACGATCCGTCCCGCTCTCCGGGAGGCTCATCCAGCGGATCGGCGGCAGCGGTGGCAGCCGCCATGGTACCTCTCGCCCTCGCTTCCCAAGGCATCGGCTGCATCGTCCGACCCTCCATCTATTGTGGCGTGCTGGGGCTCAAGCCCACCAAGGGCGCCATCAGCACCCGAGGCTGTATGCCCCTGGCACAAGTGCTGGACCACGTGGGTCCCATGGCCCGTACCGCGGAGGACATCGCACTCGCTTGCCGCATCCTGTTCAGCCCCGACCCTGACGATCCGTCCCCATGCACCATCGCGCCGCCCGAAGACGCCACGGCATCGCCCTCCCATGTGCTGGAGGCGATCGGACCGCTGCGCAGTCGCGTGGGGCGCGGGAGTGCCGCCGCCGTACGGCAAGCGGTGTCCTCGCTGCGCAAGGCCGGCCTTCCCGTGTCGCGGATCGAATTGCCCCTGGACTTCGACCGGATCGAGTGGGTCGCCTACACCCTGCTCTGCCGCGGCATCGCCCAGAACCACGGAGCCGAGCGCGATCTCCACGGCGAGCGCATGAGCGAATCCCTGCGGGCGCTGGTGGACCGCGGCCGGGCCGTGACCAATAGGGAACACGCCCGGGCCCTGAGGCTTGCCCGGCAATTCGGCGAACAACTGGCCGCCATGCTGCCCCCGGGTACGGTGATGGTCACCGCGGCGGTGGACGACGTGGCACCGCCCATCGACCAGGGCACAGGCTGCCCCCTGCTGCAAGGCCTCGCCACCGTGGCCGGGCTGCCCGCCCTGGCGGTTCCCTGTGCCCGCCACGACGGGCTGCCCGTGGGGGTTCAGCTCGTTGCCGGGCATGGCCAGGAAGGCGTCCTGCTCGCCGCCGCACGCAAGATCCTGGCAACCTCTTCACGAGGCCTGCTATCGGAGCGGCGGCACCCGGGGGGCACCGTGGGTCCTGAGTGTAAGGCCGGCGATGGCCGGATCCACCGGGGCGTAGCCCTCGAATTCCAGGGTGAAAAGTCCCCGTCCCTGGGTCGTTGAGCGCAGCTCCGTCACGTAACCGAACATCTCCGCCAAGGGCACCCGACCGCCGATCGCCTCCAGGCCGCCGGGGCGCGGTTCCACCGAAGCGATCTCCGCCCGGCGGGCGGCGAGCTGGCCCAGGACCGCACCGGTGTACTCGGCGGGCACCAGCACCTCGATGCGCCCGAGGGGTTCGAGCAGAATGGGCTGCGCCTGGTGCAACGCTTCCCGAAAGGCGAGGCTCGCAGCGGTGCGAAAAGCAAGCTCGCTGGAATCCACCGGATGGCTCGAGCCGCCCTCCAGGATCACCTCCACGTCGGTCACCTCGAAGCCGGCGAGG
This sequence comes from Pelomicrobium sp., assembly GCF_036803785.1. Taxonomy (NCBI): domain Bacteria; kingdom Pseudomonadati; phylum Pseudomonadota; class Hydrogenophilia; genus Pelomicrobium; species Pelomicrobium sp. The sequence continues at coordinate 4,854 of NZ_DAIRTR010000107.1, forward strand.
GCGCCGGAGCGCGCCGCCTCCCGAACTCCCTGCTCCACGGCGGGCAGGAATTGCCGGGGAACGGCAACTGCGGTCGCCTTGTTCTCAAAGCGAAGGCCGCTGCCGGGCTTGCCGGGCCGCAGCGCCAGGACCACGTGACCATACTGGCCCCGACCGCCCGTCTGTCGGACGAACCGCCCTTCGGCCCCGGAGACAGACCGAGAAACGGTCTCCTTGTACGCGACGCGCGGCCGCCCCATGCGGACTTCCACGCCGTGCTCTCGGCGCAGCCGCTCCACCAGCACTTCCAACTGCAGCTCTCCCATGCCGCCCAGCACGACCTGGCCCGTATCCTCGTCCAGGGTGAGCTGGAAAGTGGGGTCCTCGTCCGCCAGGCGCCGCAGTCCCTCGATCATGCGATCGTGGTCCGCCATGGTGCGCGGTTCCACCGTCGCCCGAATCACCGGCTGGGGAAAGCCGATGGGCTCCAACACGACTGGTCGCTCCGGCGCGCACAGGGTGTCTCCCGTGTAGGTATGGTTAAGCCCCAGCACGGCACCGATGTCCCCCGCCTTCAGATGATCCACCTCCTCCCGCTGATTGGCATACATGCGCAGTACCCGACCGGCCCGCTCTTTTCGTCCTCGAGTGGCGTTGAGCAGGGCCATCCCGGGACCCAGGGTACCGGAATAGATCCGCACGTAGGCCAGGTGCCCCATATAGAGATCGTTCACGATCTTGAAAGCCAGGGCCGCCAGAGGAGCCGCCTCGTCCGGTTCCAGGGCAACGCTCTTGCCGGTGGCAGGGTCGGTCCCATGAACGGCGCCCAGATCCCAGGGAGATGGCAGGAAATCCACCACCGCATCGAGCAAGGGCTCAATGCCCACATTGCGCAGGGCCGAACCGCAGAGCACAGGAAACAGACGGTTGGCCAAGGTCGCCCGGCGTAACGCCGCCCTCAACGCTTCGGGACTAAGCGCTTCGCCCGACACGTACCGGGCGAGCAGGGTGTCGTCCGCCTCCGCGAGGCGCTCCACCAGCTGCCCGCGGGCCTCCTCGGCCGCCGCCCGATACTCGCGGGGCGGTGCGCCAACCTCGGGTTTCGTGCCCGCGCCGAGGGGCCAAACCAGGGCCCGCATCTCGAGCAGGTCGATCACACCGCGGAACGAAGTCTCCCGCCCCAGGGGCAGATGCAGACACACGGGCTCAACTCCCAAGCGCTCGGCGATACTGGCTACGGTACGCTCGTAGCTCGCCCCGATTCGATCCATCTTGTTCACGAAAGCAAGACGCGGCACTCGATAGCGGTCCGCCTGGCGCCACACCGTCTCGCTTTGCGGCTGCACCCCGTGCACGGCGTCGAATACCACCACGGCCCCATCCAGCACCCGCAGGCAACGCTGCACCTCCGCCGTGAAGTCGATGTGGCCCGGGGTGTCGATCAGATTGATCAGGCAGTCCCGCCACCGGGCGCTGACCGCAGCGGCCACGATGGTGATGCCTCGCTCCCGCTCCTGCTCCATCCAGTCCGTGACCGTGGTGCCATCGTCCACGGAGCCCAGACGATGGGTGCGGCCGGTGTAATAGAGGATGCGGTCGGTGAGGGTGGTCTTGCCCGCATCGATGTGGGCCACGATGCCAATGTTGCGCAGCCGGGCGATATGGCGGTCCATGGCCGTGAACCCATTGCACTATCCCGGCTCGCGGACAGTATCCGGCTTTACCCCTTCTTGCCGTCTCGCCGGACCCGCTCCAGGTATTTGCCGGTAGCCACCTCCACCTTCACGATATCCCCCTCCTTGATGAACTGGGGCGCGAGCACTTCCAGGCCGTTTTCCAGCACCACGGTCTTGTAGGTGGCAGTCTCGTGCTCCCGCAGGCCCGGCGGCGCCACGACCACCTTGAGCTCCACCGTCTCGGGAAACACCACGCGGATGGGCGTGTCCTCGAACAGCTCCACCGGAATGCGCATGTTGGGCTGCAGGAACTTCTCGTAAGGTCCGATCGCCTCTCTCGCGAGGCTCAATTGTTCGAAGGTTTCGGGATGCATGAAGTAAAACGCGTCGCCGTCGGTATAGAGATATTCCATGACCTGACGCTCCAGGGCGACGTCCTGCAGCTTGTCATCCGGGTGGAAGCGCAGCTCCCTCACGTGATTCGTCTTCAGGTTCTTCAATCGGACGAACACCATGCCCCCGAATTGCCCGCCCCCGGCGTGGTACTCGGCGCTCAGCACGTGGTAGATATCGCCATCCAGTCTGACGGTGTTCCCCGCTTCGAGCTCGGCTGCTTCGATCATCGCGTATGCCTCCGTCCGCTCCTGCCGGCCAGCTCGGCCCCGCTTCTTCCCTTACCACTCTAGCGGCTTCTTTCTCCCACGGGAATCCTCTGAGGGGACCTTTGATGCAGGAACTGCCGAGCGCTCCCGGGCGGCGAAGCGCTGCGGAGCGACGGCTTGAACCACGTCCCGCTCCAGGGGAAGCGGTTCGCCGCTCACCTGACAGGCGACGAGCTCACCGGCCAAAGCGGACCAGGCAAGGCCCCGTGCGCCCAGCCCCGTGCACACATAAAGGTCCTCGGCCAGCACGCCGGCGATGGGCAACCGATCGGCGCTCACCGGGCGGAAGCCCACCCATCCCGCGAGGTCGCTGGGCTTCCATCCTGACCCGTAGCCGGGCAGCATCCGTTCCAGACGCCGCAGGTTGTCGGCGTGATCTTCGACCCGCACACTGGGGTCGGGGTCATCCTCGCCGAAGGTGGCACCCAGGCAATGGACCCCGTCGTGGGCGGGGGTCATGCAGCCTTCCCGGCACACCACCGCCCGAAGCGGTCGGTCGGATCGAGCTGGCAGCAGGGTGGATTGTCCCCGCACCGACCGCAGAGGCAGCCCGGCGGCGGGGAGAAATCTGCACGCCTGGGCGCCGTTCGCCAGCACGGCCACCGGCGCCTGGGCGATGAGCCGTCCCTCGGCGGACCAGGCCTGCCAGCAACCGTCGCGGCGGACCAGGTGTACCGCCTCTCGGCCGAAGACGGGGAGCACCCGAGCGCCCGCAGCCTCAAGCCGCGCTTCGCAGACCTTGGCCGCCTTGGCCCAGCCGGCGCGGGAGTACCAGATCCCTTCCCCGTTCACCGGAGCGCCCACCAGACGAGCGCCTTCCTCCCTCTCCACAAGCCGGGCGAAGTCTGCCGGTAGCCGCTCGACCGCTTGGTGCAATTGGGCGAGATGCCGCGGGCCCCGAGGAAGCTGCAGCGCCCCGCTGGCTGCCCAAGGGGGGTGCGGGTACGCCCCCGCGAGATCCTCCAACTGGGCCCAGGCATAGTCGCATGCCACGCAGGTGAGCCGGGACAGGACATTCCACCGGGGCGAGACGGCGGGCCGCAGCACACCGGCGGGATTGGCCGACGCCTCCCGTGCCGCCCTCGGGTGGCGCTCCACCAAGCTCACGCGAAAACCTCGGGCTGCCAGCCGTTCGGCGCAGCTCGTGCCCGCCAGACCCGCGCCGATGATCAGGGCCTCTCGGGCTACCCCTCGGCTCATCCGCGCGCTGGATGCAAAGCGTGCCACCAGCATCTCCCGCTTGCGCCCAAACCCTGGGCGCTTGTCCACTTCGAAGCCTGCGACGGCGAGACCGCGCCTTACTTGCCCCGCGACCGTGTAGGTGGCGGCAGTGGCGCCGGGCGCGGCGAGCCGGGCCAACTCGCGAAACACCGCCTCGCTCCACATGCGGGGGTTTTTGGCCGGCGCAAAGCCGTCGAGGTAGAAGGCGTCCGCCCGGGCCTCCAGAGAGGCAAGCAGCTCGGCGGCCTCCCCGAAGCCCAGCGTCAGGGTTACCCGCCCGCCTTCGAAGTGGCGCCGGTGAAAGCCGGGAAGGAGAGGCGGATAGCGTGCAATCAACGCCCGCGCCAGCGGGGCAAGCTCGGCACAGCGGCGGTAGGCCGCCTCCAGGTCCCTCGGGAGCAGGGGGTGCTTTTCCACCGAGACGAAATGGAGTCGGGCCTCCAGAGGCGCTGTCACGCGCCAGGCGTCCCAGGTGGCAAGGAAGTTAAGGCCGGTGCCGAAACCAGTCTCCACGATGGTGAACGTCCCGGCACCGCGGAACCGTGCCGGCAACTCGTTGCCCTGCAGAAAGACGTGCACCGTCTCGGCGAGTCCCCCGCCCGTGGAGTAATAAAGGTCATCGTAGTCCAAAGAGAAGGGGATACCGTCCTCGCCGAAGCGCACTCGGGCGGGAACCACGGACGCGAGCCGTGCAGTGCACGGCGAAGTCATGGCGTAATCATGGGCGTTCATGCCCCCACCGCCTGCCGGGGCGCGGCCTCGGCTTGCCCTGTACCCCGTTCGGCCAGGAAGTCGGCAAGGATGCGGGCGGTGTGGGAACGGCGCCTGCCCCGGGCGAGGGTCTGCGGTGGACCCGCGGCCACCACCCGGCCTCCTGCCTCACCTCCCTCGGGCCCCAGATCGATCACCCAGTCCGCCTCCGCGATCACGTCCAGGTTATGCTCGATCACCACCACGGTGTTCCCCGCATCCACCAGCCGGTGCAGCACGTTCACGAGCTTTTCCACATCGGCCATGTGCAGCCCCACCGTGGGTTCGTCCAGCACGTACAGGGTGGTTCCGTTTCTCCCCGCCGGCGGCGCACTCCGCCGGAGCGCCTGCGGCTTGGCTTTGGCTAGCTCGGTCACCAGCTTGATGCGCTGGGCCTCGCCGCCAGAAAGGGTGGGGCTTGGCTGGCCGAGGCGCAGGTACCCGAGCCCCACGTCCTGGAGCAGCCGCAGGGGATGGTGAATGGTCGGGTGGGCGGCGAAGAACTCCGCCGCTTCGTCCACGCTCATAGCGAGCACCTCCCCCGCGTTCCTCCCTTTGAAGCGCACGGCCAGAGTCTCCGGCGTAAAGCGGGCCCCGTTGCAGGCGTCGCACAACACTTTGACGTCGGGCAAGAAGCTCATTTCGATGGTCTTCATGCCCTGCCCTTCGCACGCTTCGCAGCGGCCGCCCGCCACGTTGAAGGAAAAGCGCGCCGGCCCGTAGCCGCGCATGCGTGCTTCTGGCGTCTGGGCGAAAAGACGGCGGATGGCGTCCCAGACACCCACGTAAGTGGCGGGGCAGGAGCGAGGGGTCTTGCCGATGGGGGTTTGGTCCACTTCCAGCACCCGGCCCACGTGCTCCCATCCCCGCAGCGCCTCGCACGGAAGCTTGGCCGCATTCCGGCGGCCTCGTGAGAGCAGCCTCTGGAGG
>NZ_DAIRTR010000108.1:0-10069 GCF_036803785.1 Pelomicrobium sp.
AGCCCCCCCAGCACGGCACCGCCGATGGCCCCGATGGCCGCCCCCTTGCCGTGGCCGATCTCGCTGCCCGCAATGCCCCCCGCAGCGGCGCCGGCCGCGGCGCCGATGGGGGTCTTGGTGCCTTCGATGGTGACCGGTCGCACGCTCTCCACCACCCCCAGGCGCACGGTCTGCTCCTGGCGCACCTGGTCCCGGCTGTAGGCGCCCCCCGACAGGCTGGGGGCGCATCCCGCCACTGCCACGGCGACGACCATCAGGACCCCGTTCCCGATCCCCTTGCTCATGACCTTCTCCCGCTTTGGCTTACCACAAACGATAGCCGAACGCTTCGTAGAAACGCTCGTCGATTTCTTCCCGGCTCGGCCGGTGGTTCTGGGCGCCCCGGTGGGCAATCTTGATGGCGCCCATCACCGACGCGAGCCGCCCGGCATCTTCCAGGGTGAGCCCGTTGGCGAGGGCGTAGAGCAATCCCGCCCGGTAGGCGTCCCCGCAGCCGGTAGGATCCACCACTGCCTCGGCCCGCACGCACGGGATGTGAATTTCCCGGCCCTCGGTATGAATCACCGACCCCTGCCCTCCTCGGGTGATGACGAAGGCCTTCACCCGCCGCGCCAGGGCCGCGACCGACATGCCGGTGCGCTCCTCCAAGAGCTTGGCTTCGTAGTCGTTCGCCGCTACGTAATCGGCCGCGTCGATGAAGTCGATTAGCTCCCGCCCATTGTACATGGGCAGTCCCTGGCCCGGATCAAAGAGAAACGGAATGCCGGCCTCGCGGAATTCCCGGGCATGCTTAAGCATGCCCTCGCGGCCATCCGGCGCCACGATCCCGAGCCCAATGCCTTCGGCTTCATGGACACTGTTCAGGTGGGAATGGTTCATGGCCCCCGGGTGGAACGCGGTGATTTGGTTGTCGTCCAGGTCGGTGGTGATGAAGGCCTGGGCGGTGTAGGTTCCCTCCACCCGCAGCACATGGGTGCGCTCTAGCCCAAGCCGCTCCAGGCGGCTTTCGTAGGGGTGGGAGTCCTCTCCCACGGTGGCCATCACCACCGGCTCCCCGCCCAGCAGCCTGAGGTTATAGGCGATGTTGCCGGCACAACCGCCGTACTCCCGCCGCAGGTCCGGCACCAGGAAGGCCACGTTCAGGATGTGAATTTGATCGGGCAGGATGTGGTTCCTGAACCGATCACGAAACACCATGATCGTGTCGTAAGCGATGGAGCCGCAGATCAGCGTGCGCATGGCTGGTCGATTATACAGGAGCCCAGGCAGGCCCGCGGGCGCGCGCCTGAGGCGCCGGCGAAGTCGCGGAGTAAGGTGGCGGTGCGCTGGCCGGCGCTGCCGCTATGGGATAGGGATGAACTCGTTGCGGCCAGGCCGCGCCGTCAACGAAACGTGACCGTCACCTGGGGTTCCCCTGGTAGTCCCCGGTACCGGACGCGGATCGAAGCCCCCGGCGCAGGCGTCAGGGGGGCACTGAAGGCGCCCAGGCTCACGAGATCGCCGGGTTGAAGCTGCTCGCCTCGACGTCGGAGCTCCTGCACGAGCCAGAGCAACGCATTTAGGGGCTGGCCCAGCACGGCCGACCCGGGGGTGCGGGCGAGGACGCGGCCCGTCCCGTCTTCCACCACGACTTCCATAGTCTCGAGGACCACCGGATCGAGCCGCGCCACCGGGAGGGGCGGGCCCAGGACGCCGAGGCGGGCGCCCACGTTGACCGCGGTGACGAGGGCGGCGTTGAGCGCAGCCCCTTCTGCCATGGCCAGGTCAGCGAGCTCGATGAAGGGGATCACCTCCTTCAGGGCAGCGAGGGCTTCTCCCGGCGTGCGCGCGGCATTGACCTCCTCGCTGCCCACGCGCACCAGCAGATCCGCTTCTACCACCGGCCGGGCTCCGTAGGCGACCGGCACCGTCGCACCGTCGGGAAGCAGCATCTTTTCCAGGAGCACCCCGCGGACCGGCGCGGTGGCGCCGAAGCGCTGCTGCAGGGCGGGGTGAGTGAGCCCCACCTTGTAGCCCACCCGGGGCCCAAGCCTAGGCTCGAGCCGCGCCACTAGCTTGGCCTGGGTGCAGAGGGCTTCCTCCAGGGTCATGGTGGGATCCAGTCCCCCTAAGGGAGCCCGGGCGTGCCAGGCCGCGGCCAGGGCGTCGGCTTCGGTCTCGGTGGCACAGGCGCTCCAGGCATTGCCAGCGGCCCAGGCTAGGGCCCAGGCGAGCCCTGCCCGCCATCGGAGTCGAGGGAAGGGTCGATGAAGCATTGCCGGCAAGGGGGGCATGGAGCCGGCGCAGGAAGGAAACAAGCCCCGCCCGCGAAGACCTGTCCCACGGCGCAGGCGGGGCGGGATGGGGTCAGCTCAGATGCTTGTTGACCAGCTTGGTCATCTCGAACATGGACACCTGGCTCTTGCCTCCGAAGACAGCCTTCAGCTTGTCATCGGCGTTGATCATGCGCTTGTTCACGGTGTCCTGGAGTTTGTTTTTCCGGATGTAGTCCCACACCTTTTTCGTGACCTCGGTCCGGGGCATGGGGCTCGAGCCTACCACCGCCGCCAGGGTAGCGTCGGGGGTCATCGGCTTCATGAAAGCGGGGTTGGGCTTGCGCTTGGCCGCCGGCTTGGCCGCCTTCTTGACCGGCTTTTTTGCTGCGGGTTGCTTTTTGGCCGCCGGCTTCTTCGCCACCGGCTTCTTGGCCGCAGGTTTCTTCGCGGCCGGTTTCTTGCTCGCCGGCTTCTTGGCCGCCGGCTTCTTCACGGTTTTCTTGGTCGCCATAGTCTTCCCTCCAATCGATTCGTGCGGTCGCCTTTTCCCCTCTATGCCGGTGCCTGGCTCAAGGCGATAGCTAGGCGACGAGAGAATGCCTAAGCTTTTCGCTGCGCGCAAGGGGTTTTTGCCCGCGGGCGCCCGTTTTTCCGGGCTTCGTGGCCATCGAGACCGTGGTGCGGTTCCACAAGGGGTGGCTTTCCCAGGCCCGGTCCCGGCAGCGCGAGCCTCTGAAGGCCCATTCGCCGGAAGTGGGCACTGGCCGCTGGGGGGGCGAGTGGAAAGGTCTGCCGCTCAGCGGCAGGCAGGCCCGGCCCCATCATGGCTGCCCAAGCCCTGGTGCACCGCACCGGCCCCCGGAGACTTCTCCTCGCCGCCCTCGGGCGGGCTGCGCCTCCCGCAACGCCTCGGGTAAACTTTGAGCGGTGTCCCAACGAAAGACCGATTCTTGTCCCCGTCCATGGCAACGCCCAAGCCCACTCCCAAGGCCCCCGCGGCCCATGTCACCAATTTCCTGCGCCAGATCATCGAGGAAGATCTGCGCACCAACAAATGGGGAGGCCGGGTCGCCACCCGCTTCCCTCCGGAGCCCAACGGCTACCTCCACATCGGCCACGCCAAGTCCATCTGCATCAATTTCGGCCTGGCCCGAGACTACGGCGGCGAATGCCACATGCGCTTCGACGACACCAATCCGGAAAAGGAGGAACAAGAGTACGTGGATTCCATCCTGGAGTCGGTGCGCTGGATGGGGTTCGACTGGGGCGAGCATCTGTACTACGCCTCGGATTATTTCGACAAGCTCTACGAGTTCGCGGAATACCTGATCCGCAAAGGCAAGGCTTACGTGGACAGTCTCTCGACCGAGGAGATCCGGCAATACCGGGGCACACTCACCGAACCGGGGAAAAACAGCCCCTACCGGGAGCGGACGGTGGAGGAGAACCTGGATCTCTTTCGCCGCATGCGGGCCGGGGAATTCCCCGACGGCGCCCACGTGTTGCGGCTCAAGATCGACATGGCCTCCCCCAACATCAACCTGCGTGATCCCGTGATCTATCGCATCCGGCACGCGTCCCACCACCGCACGGGGAACAAGTGGTGTATCTACCCCATGTATGACTATGCCCATTGCATCTCGGACGCCCTGGAGCGGATCACCCATTCCATCTGCACCATGGAGTTCGAGGACCACCGGGCCCTGTACGACTGGATCCTGGACGAACTGGCCGAGGTACTGCCCTGGCACTCCCGCCAATACGAGTTCTCCCGCTTGAATCTCCTCTACACGGTGCTCTCCAAGCGCAAGCTGATCGAACTGGTGCAAGGCGCCCACGTGGACGGCTGGGACGACCCGCGCATGCCCACTCTGGTGGGCTGCCGGCGCCGGGGCTACACCCCCGAAGGGATTCGCCTGTTCGTGGAGCGGATCGGCGTGTCCAAGCAGGAATCGTGGATCGACATGACCGTGCTAGAAGACTGTATTCGCGAAGACTTGAACGAGCGGGCGCCGCGGCGCATCGCGGTGCTCGATCCCCTGAAGCTGGTGATCGTGAATTACCCGGAGGGAAGAGAGGAGACCTGTCACGCACCCCACCATCCCCAGAAGCCAGCGCTGGGCGCCCGGGAGCTGCCTTTCTGCCGGGAGCTATGGATCGAGCGGGACGACTTCATGGAGCATCCCCCCAAAGGCTACTTCCGCCTGTCACCCGGCGGGGAGGTGCGGCTGCGCTACGCCTACCTCGTGAAATGCGTGGGGGTAAAGAAGGACGCCGAGGGACGCGTGGTGGAGGTGCACTGCACCTACGATCCCGAAACCAAGAGCGGCACCCCGGGAGCGGAAAATCGCAAGGTGAAAGGCAACATCCACTGGCTCTCGGCCCGGCACGCGGCGCAAGCGGAGGTGCGCCTCTACGACCGGCTGTTTTCGGTCCCTCATCCCGGGGCCGGGGGGCGGGACTATCGGGAGGACCTGAACCCCCATTCCAAGCAGGTGCTCACCGCCTGGGTGGAGCCCCTTGCCGCCGCCGCGCAGCCCGAAGACCGCTTCCAGTTCGAACGACATGGCTACTTCGTCGCGGACCAGCGAGACCACACGCCCGGGCGGCCGGTGTTCAACCGCACCGTCACCCTGCGGGACTCCTGGGGAAGCCCGCGGCAATAGCCGTTTACGTAGGGCGCGCTGAAGGCACCGCCGAAACGCCCCCCCGCACCCGGTTTCGCGACGACTCGGCCTCGTGTCCCAGCGGCCGAACGCCCACACACGCCCGGCGAGCGCGCTCGGGGGCCCCTGTCGAAGCCGGCGGGCGGCGCCCCCGCCCGCTATGCAGCGCCTGCAGCGCCGGACTCGCCCCGCAGCCAAGCAATGGCCTCCTCCGCATTCCGATCGGGGGAACACGGGATAGAAGCCCTTGACGATTCGCCCGTTCTCCACGACTAGCGTCAGCCGCTTGTACAGCACCATCCCTTCGACCACCAACGTCGGCAGCTCCAGGGAGTGCTTCAACCGCAGCGCGCGGTCGCTCAAGAGCTGGAAAAAGAAGGTGCAGGTGCGTCCGCACCCCTGCTAATAGTCAGTGCTCTGGGCGCTCAACCCGAAAACGCCGGTGTGCAGGCATTGCAGCTGCACGTGGTGGTCCCGGAAGCCGCAGGGCTGAGCAGTGCAGCCGCGGGCGTCGGGAATAGCGTCCCAGACGCGAGGCAGCGGCACGCCGGGGCGGCCTGTCAGGGGGTACACAAAGAGGATGGAGCAGCCGGACCTCACCCCCAGGTTGACTTCGGTGTCATCGGTCGCCGGGAGGATTAGACTCGGCAGGCGCATGCTCTGGAGGTGGGATGCCACCCATCGTCCCTAGGGTGGGGAGGTCTTGCGGCAGCTCGGTGAAGCCTGTGCCCATGGAGTTCTCTCCATTTTCCGACCCAAGCGTGTCTCAGCGGGTGCAAAACGGGGGCTGCGCCTCGCAGGCAGGATCTGGGTACGGGAGCCCCCGGAAGACGCGGAGATTCCTTGCCCTCAGCCTTGCTTCAAACGAAGCTCGCGGCCGAAGAACGCCGCCCCCTCAGACCAGGCAATGGCGCAAGCGCGAGCGGCGCTCGTCGAAGCGCCACAAGCCTGCCCGCCGCGCCGCCGCGTAGGCGGCTTCCATCTCGCTAGGGAGCGGCCGCCGGTCGATCTCCGCGTACAGCCGGCGCCCGTCGTCGGCGACGGAGCCCACCTGGTATTCGGGGCGGTACTGGCCCATGATGTTCACGTAGGTGTCCGGCGACACGGCTTTCGCCAGCCACTCGAAGATGGCCGCCGCCTCCTCCACGAGGCCCGGCATCACCAGGTGGCGCACCAGCACGCCCCGCCTGGCGAGGCCGTCGGGACCGAACTTGAGGGGTCCCACCTGCCGGTGCATCTCCAGGATCGCCTCCCGCGCCCGCTCCGGATAGTCCTTGGCCTTGGCGAAGCGGCGGGCGCTCTCCCGCGTCCAGAACTTGAAATCGGGCATATAGATATCCACCAGCCCGTCTAGCAGCCTGAGCGACTCGACCGCATCGTAGGCGCTGGTGTTGTAGACAATGGGAAGCTTGAGCCCTCTGGGTACTGCTGCGGCGATCGCCTCGATGACCTGAGGCACTACGTGCTCGGGGGTTACGAAGTTGATGTTGTGGCAACCCTGGGCCTGTAGCTCCATGATAAGGTCGGCGATCTCTTCCGCCGTGCACGCCCGGCCGGCGTGCTTCTGGGAGATGTCCCAGTTCTGGCAGAACACGCAACGTAGGTTGCACAACCCGAAGAAGAGGGTGCCGGAGCCGTTCCAGCCGCGCAGGCAGTCCTCCTCGCCGAAATGGGCAAAAGCGCTGGAGACAACGGCGTAGCGCCCCGTGTTGCATACCCGCCTCTGGTCTTCCAGGCGGTTGACGTGGCAGTTCCGGGGACAAGCGCAGCAGTCGGCGAGCTCCGCCAGGGCCGCCCTCACCCGCGCTTTCAGGCCACCGTTGCGGTCGGTCGCCAGGTAGGCGGGCTCGAAGTCGGTCACGACGAAGCGAGGATCCGTATCCCAGGAGATCGACGCGCTCCCCATAGGCGAGGTGACGGCAGGAGACGACACCCAATCGACATTTTAGACAACCCCCCGCTGGCCTGGGGTCCAGATCAGGGGGCCTGGGGAAACTGGGCTTTTCTAAAAGGACGGGCGCAACGCTTCCCTTGGCTCGCCCCTGCCGCGAGTCAACCGCAGAATGGAGGCTTCGTTCGGAATAATGCCGGAAGAGGCGGATTTGTGGGCGCTACCGCCAAGGGCTACCGGCTTGCGGTGCGGCTAGGCGTTTGCCCCCAGCGGTGACTTGAATAATCGCCGTGGCAGCCACCACAGATAGAACACCATTCCGAACAGCTCGACCAAGGACTGGAATACGATCACCACCACGGTGGTCTCCCAGCCGGCGGGCAGGGCCAGCGCGAACGGGAGCACGAGGAAAGAGTTGCGCGTGCCCAGGCTGAAAGCCAGAGTGCGCCCGGTATCGACCGGCAGCTGCAGTACGCCGGCAAGCCCGCGCGCCAGCAACGCGGCGACCACAAGGAAACCGATGAATACCGGCAGCACCGTCAGCAGCACCGGCCCGGCCTCGAGCACCGTCTCGACCTGCTCGGCCGCGATCAGGAAGACTACCAGCGCCAGCAAGGGGACCGGCCACACGCCGAGCCGCTCCCGCCAGATCGCCCGGGCAGGCTTGGACTCGATCCAGCGCTCGGTCAGCGCGGCGGCCACCAGGGGCAGGCCGATCAGCGCCAGGGCGGCAGAGAGCATCTCCTCGGTTTTCAGCGCCGCGCCGAAGTCGGCCGCCGGCAGGAAGACCGAGAGATAAACCGGCAACAGCAGCAGTTGCGCCAGCAGATTGAGGGGCGTGACGGCAATCGCCCGCGCCGTGTTGCCGCCCCCGAGCTGGGTGAAAGTCATGAACCAGTCGGTGCAGGGCACGAGCAAAACCAGCAGCACACCGAGGCGCAAGGCGGGGTCGTCGGGGAGCCATTGCAGGGCCAGCCAGACTCCCAGCGGAATGAGGACGAAATTCCCCAGCAATATGGCGAGCACGAAGCGCTTGTCACGGAAAGCGTCGCGTATGTGCAACAAAGGCACCTGCACGAAAGTCGTGTAAAGCAACACAGCCAGCACCGGCCACAGCAAGATCTCGAAACCCTGGACAAGCGCGGGCCAGAGACTGCCTAGCGCCAGTCCTCCAAGGATGGCGGCGAGGTAGATCCAGACTTGGCGGCGCTCCAGGCTCAAGCGGTCCATCGATCCTCCAACGGCTCACCCTCCGGCACCCAACGCTTCATTTCATCCGCCTAACCGGCCATGCCTCCGCCTGGAGGCCACCGGCCCTGTCCAGTCCCGAACCCGAGGGGATTGCCTCGACCCCCTCAATGCCAGCCACGTCCGCTCGGTCCTCAACAAATGGGCGCACGACGGCCACCGTGTGGCTCGACCACACTGCCTGCGCAGAGTGCCTCGAATGCTCTGTTGGACCCCGCTGCCTGCTCAGGCGAGCCCGGGCCGCGCCAATGGCCGGGAGGCAGTGTCCCGGTCGTAGCCGAAAGCTGCGAGGTCGCGGTTCCTCGATGGAGTCGAGGGAATCGCGCTCGCCAAAACATGACGCTCATGAAAAGAAAACGGCCATGGGAAACCGTAACACGAAAGGCCGCGGCCGCGCGAGGGTGTGCGGCAGGAGCCTGCCGCAGGGACTCGATCGACGCGGCGGCGCGCCAGCGCCGACGTCGCCTGGAATCGGTTGTCGGAGAGCAAACCAAAACCATGTCCACGCTCCGCTCGACCCACGAACCCGAACCGCCCTCTCTCAGTCTTGGGCTCTGTTTCGCCTAGCCATGTGCCGAGTTTTTCTTCCCTAACCCTTCATGCTTTGAGAGCGCACTAGCAAGAAGGGAGGATTCGATTTCCTGCTTCACTGTCTCGTAGTTAGGGGGGTCGGCTGCTTCGAGGCGAGCTCCAACACCTGTTTTGCCATTTCACCATAGCCGTCATCGCCCTCGGTTATGACCGGGGTAAACATGACTTCATGCTACGGTGGTGGTGTTGCCGCGAGCGCTGCCGGTTACGTTCTTTTGTCTACCCAACAACTTAAACGGAATTTTCTAAACGTCGATCAGGATTAGGGGCGGCACTACCCCGTGGTTGGCGAAGCCGAGGTCACGGCAGCCTTCTATCATCTGGTGGTCTAGCGCAGAGTGTCGGCCTTCACACGGAATAGGGCTCTGTCGGCGATAGCGCCTCTCCATCGCGAGTTGTTGGGTCCAAAAACTGTCCTGGCTAGACGGCGTAGCGCGCGAATCGCCCAGCGCACCTTCCGGTTCTTTTGAGCGAGCGCCGACGAGGTCGCGACGTGGCCCGTCGCCATGGGGGGGCAGGCACGGTGCGTCGTGCTTCGCCTCACGCCTCATCCGAGAGAACGAGGGCGACGATTGGCTGGTGAATCCGCCCCCGGGGTTGGTTCCAGCGCCCACCCGGCGCCCAACCTTAGCCGAACAGCACCAGCCCCCACACCACCGGCACGTTCACCGCGCTCACAAACACCGCCGCGCTGCCGTAGTCCTTAGCCCGTTTGGCAAGATGGTGCTCCTCCAGCGATACCCGGTCCACCGCCGCTTCCACCGAGGAGTTGAGCAACTCCACCACTAGCACCAGGATCACGCTTGCCACCATGAGCGCCTTGCCCGCGCCCGAAGCAGGTAGGAACAAGGCCAAAGGGACCAGCACCGCGGCGATCCAGACTTCCAGCCGGAAGGCTCCCTCCCAGCGGTAAGCGGCCTTCAGCCCGTCCAGGGAGTGGAACAGGGCGTCCCACACATGTTTGAGCCCCGCCTGCCCTTTGCGCGGACGTTGCGGCGAGGTCATCTCCAGCGCAGATCGAGCACGCGCGCGGCGCGGATTTCGTCGAGCCGCTTTACGGGAAGGGTGTGGGGGGCGGTCTTGACCCGCTCGGGGTCTTCCCGCGCTTCCCGTGCCACCTGGGCCATGGCCTCCACAAAGGCGTCCAAGGTCTGCTTGGATTCGGTCTCGGTGGGCTCGATGAGGAGGCACTCGGCAACGAGCAAGGGAAAATAGGTGGTGGGAGCATGGAAGCCGTAGTCGAGGAGTCGCTTGGCGAAGTCCATGGCGCCCACGCCCGTCTCCTGCTTCAGGCGCTTTAGGGTGACCACGAACTCGTGGCCCGCACGCCGGTGGGGATAGGCGAGCTCAAAGCCTGCTTCCCTGAGCCGCACCATGAGATAGTTGGCATTGAGAGCGGCGAAGGCGGACACGCGGCG